>JAYOSS010000029.1:14967-20265 GCA_038139355.1 Gammaproteobacteria bacterium | reverse complement strand
TATCAGTCTGGATTTTTCTGATGTCATCGGCGATGGCATCAGTTTTGAAAAGGCTGCGGCGGAGGTTCAGTTAGAGGACAAAAAGCTCACGTTCACCAAGAATTTGGCTATCGAAAGCACCTCATCACGTTATGAACTGGGTGGTGAAGTGGATCTGCGTACCGATGAGCTAGATGCACAAATGATCGTTACCCTGCCGGTTAGTGACAGTTTGCCCTGGTACGCCGCATACTTAGCCTTTGTAAATCCTGTGGCCGGTATCGGGCTTGCGGTGGGCGAACGCGTCTTGCGCAAGCCGATCCAACGTATGAGCTCGGCTAAATTTGCGGTGTCCGGTGATCTTGCTCATCCTCAAGTGGAATTTACGGAATTGTTTAACCGAGATATTGCGGTTGCAGATCCGGCGGGTGATCGCCTGTCACCGGACCTGCTCGATGAACCGAATGCCCAGCAGACCGAGGGTGGCGATCTCGAGCCGCCGCCAGTACCGCGCCAGCAAGACCCAGGGCCCTGACAAATTCTGCTAGACACAATCTATGGAACTGGCTACGGATCTGGCGACGGCATGCCAACGTTGTCAGAGTTTTGATTTGAAACGACAAACCAAGCGAACTGGATCGATTTATGAGCGACGTAATCTCAGCGGTGGAAGAAAAATTGTTGCAGGCCAAGGGCCTGGATCTCAACGAGATCGAGCGCAGTGTAAGCAGCTTGCTGAGTAGGGATATCGATTACGGCGAAGTATTTGTCCAAAGCACCCGAGGCGAATCTTTTGCCCTTGAAGATGGCATCGTGAAAGACGGCTCCTTTGGTGTCGAAGCCGGCATCGGCGTGCGGGCTTTGGCCGGAGAAAAAACCGGATTTGCCTATTGCGAGGACATTCGTCTGGAGGGTTTACGCGAAGCCGGTAAGGCAGCTCAGTCGATTGCGGCAAAAAGTGGCTCTGGATCTCTGGGCGGTTTTCGAGTGGGTGATTCTCCCAAGCTGTATCCCGCCGACGATCCCATCATCAGCCTTGGAGATGCTGAAAAAATAGCGCTGCTGCAGCGTATTGACCAAGTGGCTCGCGCGGAAAATCCAAAAGTGAAAGAAGTCACGGTTCGTATTTCTGCCAACCATGAAACTATGCTGGTAATGGCCAGCGATGGCACCTTGGCTGCCGATATTCGCCCCCTAGTGCGCTTCGATGTGTCGGTTATTGTCGAGCATGAAGGCCGTCGGGAGCGGGGCAATGCCGGGGGCGGTGGTCGTCGTAGCCTGGAGTCTCTAACCGCGGGCACCTGGGCAGAAGACTTGGCTAAAGAAGCCGTGCGCATGGCGCTCGTGAATCTGGAGGCCATTGACGCCCCAGCGGGCCCTATGCCCGTTGTGCTGGGGCCCGGCTGGCCAGGCGTGTTATTGCATGAAGCCGTGGGTCATGGCCTAGAGGGGGACTTCAATCGTAAAGGTAGCTCGGCTTTTTCCGGCCGCATCGGCGAGCAGGTGGCCTCGCCGCTGTGCACGGTGGTGGATGATGGCACCTTGGCGACCCGGCGCGGTTCTTTGAGCGTTGATGATGAAGGCACGCAAACCCAAAACACCGTGTTGATCGAGAATGGCGTGTTGCGTGGCTATATGCAGGACAAACTGAATGCGCGCCTAATGAATGTGCCGGCCACGGGCAATGGTCGTCGACAGTCTTATGCCCATGTGCCCATGCCACGCATGACCAACACTTATTTGCTTGCTGGCCAGGATGCACCAGAAGACATCGTGCGTTCCGTTGCGAAAGGTATCTACGCGGTAAATTTTGGCGGCGGCTCGGTGGACATAACCTCAGGCCGATTTGTGTTTTCCGCCACCGAGGCTTATTTGATCGAAGACGGTAAGGTCACCGCACCTATCCGCGGCGCTACGCTGGTGGGTAGTGGTCCTGAAGTCATGAACAAGATATCGATGGTTGGAAACGATTTAGGCCTGGATGGTGGCGTGGGGGTCTGCGGTAAAGACGGTCAATCCGTGCCGGTGGGTGTTGGCCAACCGACGCTGAAGGTGGACGAGATTGTGGTGGGCGGAACCGCTACCTGAACGTGGTGAGCGAAGCGGTCAGTGGTTATGGGTCCAGAGGCGAGTCGGCCGACGTGTCGTCTGCTTCACGGTCCGCTGCTTCAGTCAATGTCGTGCGCAAAAACTTGAACAAGACCCTGAGCGCGCGTTTGTGTGCGTCACTGGGTTCTTGGTTCTGGTCTTGGGCAGGTTTGGAGCTGACCGCAGCAGCCACCACTTGCCGCAACTGCTGCCGCTCGACGTTGGGGTAGCGAGAAATGAACTCGGTGACCGCGTCGGGTTGCGAGACCAGTTGGTCTCGCCAGCCTTCTAGGGAATGGAAGAAATGTCTGGCAGCGGCAGATAGGCCATCCAGATCCGCCAGTTGGGATTCAATGGCAGCAGCGTCGACCTTACGCATGAGCTTGCCAATGAACTGCATCTGTCGCCGACCGCCTTCGCGGCTATTGATGGCGGCATGGGTTTCCAGGGCTTGGCGCAGGTCTGGCGGCAGGTCGAGGCGCGCTCTAACGTCGGGCTTAAGCTGGGTCAATCGCAGACCGAGTTTCTGCAGGCGCTGGGCTTCGCGTTTGAGAGCTGATTTGGATAGTTCTTCAGACATGATAAAAATTTAAAGGAAGCAAGTTAGTGGAGTTTATAGACCATCAGCAAGAATTAACCGCCTTGGTTGAAAATATTCTGGACGAAGCAAAGCTCCAGGGTGCCGATCAGGCAGAGGTGTCTGTGAGCATGGAACAGGGCCTGGGCGTTAGCGTGCGTAAGGGTGAACTGGAAAACCTGGAATTTAATCAGGATCGCGGTTTTGGCATTACCCTGTATTTTGGCAAGCGCAAAGGTTCCGCCAGCACCACAGACAGCAGTCAGGAAGCCATCCAAGAAACCGTGCGTGCTGCTAAGGGCATCGCCGAGCACACCCAAGAAGATCCCTACAGTGGTTTGGCTGACGCGGCCTTAATGGCAAGAGAACCGGTGGATTTGGGACTCTATGACCCTTGGATCGTAACCCCTGAGGAGGCCACCGCTCTGGCGGTGTCTTGTGAGGCTGCCGGATTGGCCCTAGACAGTAAACTAACGAACACCGATGGCGCGCAAATCAGTACCCAGCAAGCGCTGCGCGTCTATGGCAACAGTCACGGTTTTTTGGGGGCATATCCCAGCACTCGTCACAGTCTCAGCTGTGTGCTGATCGGCGAGGACAATAACGGCATGCAGCGCGATTATTGGTACAGCTTGTCTCGTCAGTGGCAGGCCCTGCAGGACCCTGTTGAGGTTGGGGAGGAGGCTGGTCGGCGCACCCTAGCCAGGTTATCGCCGCGCAAGGCACCTACCGGGAAATACCCTGTGCTGCTGGCGCCGAACTTGGCGGCGGGCTTGATTGGTCACCTTAACGGTGCGATCAGTGGTGGCGCGCAATATCGTCAGGCGTCTTTTTTGCTGGATGGTCTGGGTCAACAGGTATTGCCTGAATGGCTGAGTATTTGGGAAGAGCCGCTGATGCGCGGCGGTCTGGCCAGCGCCTATTTTGATGGCGATGGCGTGGCGACGCGCAAGAATCGGTTTGTGGATCAGGGCTATCTGCGCAGTTACATCCTCTCAAGCTATTCCGCCCGCAAACTAGGGTTAGAGACCACGGGTAATGCTGGCGGTGTCCACAATCTTCATCTTGATGGACCCATGCAGCCGCGACAGGATTTGCTGGCCAGCATGGATCGAGGTTTGTTGGTAACGGAATTGATGGGTCAAGGCGTTAACTCAGTCACGGGAGATTATTCTCGGGGCGCCTCAGGCTTTTGGATTGAAAACGGCGAAATCGCTTATCCGGTGGCGGAATTCACCTTAGCGGGCAACCTCAAGGACATGTTGCGTAACATCGTGGCCTTGGCTGACGACATCGACGAGCGCAGCAGTATCCGAGCCCCCAGCATGTTATTGGAATCCATGACCTTGGCGGGGCAATAGCCCAGCACCCGGAGAAAGGCGCAAGCATGACAGGCGTTGTCGGGCTTGCTCTGCTGCGGTCTGCGTTGTTTGCTATGTGCGGCGGCGAGACTTTGGTTGAGGGCCGAATGATCCATCGCTGCTTGATAAATGGGGTACTACAAATACACCCAGCTGGCCAAGCCCAAAAAGATGAAGAAACCGGCCACGTCGGTAATGGTCGTGAGGACTACGCCACCGGCAATGGCTGGATCAATGTCTAAGCGTCTTAACAGGCTGGGCAATAGGCTGCCCGATATGGCCGCAATCAGAATCGTTGCCATCATGGCCACGGCGATAATCAAACCCAATTGCACATCATCGAAAACATAAGCGGCGCCCCAGGCCACTAAGGTTGCCCACAGCAGACCGTTAAGTGCGGCGATGACAAATTCCCGATTGAGCATCCACAGCAGGTTGTTGCGCCCAAGCTGGCCAGTGGCCTGACCTCGAATCACCAAGGTGAGGGTTTGGGTGCCAGCGATGCCTCCCATGCTAGCGACAATGGGCATAAGCACTGCTAGTGCCACGACTTTGACGATTGTTTCTTCGAATACGCTGATGACGGCAGCTGCCATGAGAGCCGTAATCAAGTTGATACCTAGCCATAGCGCGCGTCTGCGCACCGCCCGACGCACCGGTGCAAATGTGTCTTCATCCACCACCAAGCCCGCTGGTGCTAACAGCGCCTCTTCTGCATCCTCGATGATGACGTCGACCACGTCGTCAATGGTAATTCGACCGACCAAACAGCCGTCATCATCAACAACCGCTGCGGAGATCAGATCGCGCTCGGAAAACAAGCGTGCCACCTCTGTGTCGCTGGACGCGACATGAATGGCTGGGGCGTCGGTGCTCATGATTTCCCGGACGGTTACCGTTGGATCCGCAGTCAGCAGTTTGGTGATTGGCAAACTGCCCAAATACTCGTCACGGCTGTTCACAACGATGAGCGCGTCTGTGGTTGCCGGCAGGTCCCTGCGCAAACGCAAATACCGCAGTACCAGTTCTGCTGCATGTCGCGGTCGCACGGAAATAGCGTCCGTGTTCATCAAACCGCCAGCACTGTCTTCGGGATAGGAAAGCACCGACTCGACTCGGTCCCGGTCTCGGCTATCCAAGTTCTCCAATACTTGATCGGTAATGGTGGTGGGCAGCTGTTGCAAGATATCGGCAAAATCGTCGGTATCCAGGTTTTCGGCCACAGCGACCAATTGCGCCGTATCCATGGCCTCAAGGAACTCGGCTCGAACATCATCCTGCAAGTACTGGAGG
>JAYOSS010000029.1:10513-14957 GCA_038139355.1 Gammaproteobacteria bacterium | reverse complement strand
CCCCAGATGACACGACGGGTGTCAGGCGTATTGGCTTCGATGACGTTGGCCAGTTCGCTGGGACGCAGCGACGCGAGCAGAACTTTTATTTCGCCAGTGCTGCCTCGGCTAATGCCTTCCAGGGCCTCTTCAAACTGTTGCTGGTCTGGTGTCATATGTCTTCCAATTCATGAAAGCCTGCTTCAACAAGTGCTGTTAGCGCTGCCATGGCATCTGCCTCGTCCTCTCCCTCGACCTGGACACTTATGGAGCTGCCCACCGCGGCGCCAAGCAATAAAAGACTCATTATGCGTTTACCATCAGCCTCAACACCCTGATCGTTTTGGATACGAATATCCGCAGAGAATTGGGACGCCAGGCTGACCAGTTTTGATGCGGCTCTGGCGTGGAGGCCCAAGGGATTTATGATGGTCAATGTGGCTGTTTGCATGGCGCAGCAATCCTCAGTCGAGGCGCAATAGTAGACCGAAGCCGCTAACGGGTCAGAATAATTTGCTGTTTAAGCGGCGCTATCGGAGCTCAGCAATCAGCTTTGTGATGTTTCCGCAAGCTCTCGGTGTCTGACCAATACATGATCAAGCTGGGAGGAAAAATGCCGACTTAGCCGCTCAGCCATATACACGCTTCGATGCTGACCCCCGGTACAGCCAATGCCAACCGTCAGATAAACCCGATCGTTGTCGGCAAAGCGCGGGATCCAGCGTTCTAACAGCGTCGAAATGTCGTGGAACATTTCGTGAACCAAGGGCTGCTCTTCCAAAAATCCGACGACTTCCTGGTGCAGGCCGCTCAGGGCTCGCAGTCCCGGCTGCCAATGGGGGTTCGGCAGACAACGCAGGTCAAAAACAAAGTCCGTATCGACCGGGATGCCGTGCTTAAAACCAAAGGAACGAAACAGTAGATTGATGGATACCCCAGTGTTTTCCAGCATTCGGTTGACGATTTGCTCGCTCAGGCTTTTGCCGGATATACGGGTGGTGTCGATGGTCAGGCTGGCTAAATCTGCGACGCTGGCCAAAATGACGGCTTCGGCATCGATGGCTTCCCGAAGATTCACCGACGGGCTAGTCAAGGGGTGACGTCGACGGGTTTCGCTGAAGCGTTTTACCAATGTTGGACTCAAAGCATCTAAGTACAGCACCTGGGTGTCGATGCCTTGAGAGCGTAGTTGCAGCAGTAATTCGGGAAAGTGCTCAAGTCCTGAACTGCGTGCGTCGATACACACGGCTACCTTAGATAACGCGCCCTGGTCTTTGGCGTAACGGTTAACCAGATCTTTGAGCATTTCCACCGGCAGGTTGTCTACGCAGTAGTAGCCAGCGTCTTCCAGCGTGCGCAGCGCAGTAGATTTGCCGGATCCCGATCGACCGCTGACGATGAGCAGTTTCATGCAAGCTTCCGGTCCGGCTCTACCTGACAAATTTCGTCGTCGACAATCAGCAATTCCTGAAACAACGCTTCGTCTGATTGACTAGCACGTAAACGCCGCAGATTGTCAGCGTTAGAAAAAATTTGTGCCAAGCGTTGCAGTGCAGCGATGTGCGCTTTTTGCTCGTTCATGGGCACCATCAATACAAAGACGAGATCTACTGGCTGAGTATCAGGGGCCTCGTAGTCGATGCCTTCATCTAATGTAAAGAAGGCCCCGGAGATTGCCTGACAATCGGTTCGACAGTGGGGAATTGCGACCCCCTCGCCGAGGGCGGTGCTGCCTAAGCGCTCACGTTCTACCAGCGCATCGTAAATTTCGTCCACGGCTTCTTCGCGGTCTTCTCGCTCGGGATTGGCTAGGTCTTCGGCAATGGCTTGAAAGAGGCGTTTGCGGCTGGGCACTTGTACCTTGTGGTGTACGTGTTGCAGCGTTACCAGTTGGTTAACTCTCAGTTCGTCGGTCATTTGGTCAGGTGCCCATACCAGTGCGTTAAATCTCGTGTCTTGATGAACGGTCGTTGCTGCCGTTGTGTCGCGCCACGTTCTTTTCTTTGTGCTTAAGCAATTGTCGATCCATTTTCACCGTCAGTTGGTCGATGGCTGCATACATATCGTCTGCTTCAGCCATGGCAAACAGTTCAGCGCCAGGCACGTGAGCGGTAGCTTCTGCCTGATGGGTGCGATTTTCAATATTGAGTACCACATGCATATGAGTTATCTCCTCGCTGTGGCGCTCTAGTTTTTGCATCTTTTCTCGGATGCGTTGTTGCAGTGCGTCGGTGAGGTCGATTTGGTGTCCGGTTATATCCAGTTGCATGGATGTCTCCTTTCGTCGGATGGTGGCTAGCAAACAAATTCAACCCGGGCGACGGTAGATCAGACCAATTGTTTCCTTTCGTTAGAGGGAGGAATTGACATGGACTCCCGATATTTGGCCACCGTGCGTCGCGCCACATTGATGTTTTGCTCGGCCAGTATTGCGGCGATTTTGTTGTCGCTCAACGGTTTGCGTGGGTTCTCTTCCGCGGTAACCTTGCGGATTATCGCGCGAATGGCTGTGCTGGAAACTTCGCCGCCCGAGGCGGTGCCCACATGGGACGAAAAGAAGTACTTCAACTCGAACAAACCCTGAGGTGTCGCTAGGTACTTGCGGTTGGTCACTCGCGAGATCGTGGATTCATGCAGGTCAACTTGCTCTGCGATGTCAGCCAAAATCAACGGCTTCATGGCCTCAGGGCCATACTCCAAAAAATCTCGCTGCACCTCAACGATTTTGGTCGCTACTTTCAGCAAAGTGTCATGCCGGGTTTGCAAACTCTTCAGCAGCCACTTGGCTTCTTGCAGATTATCTTTGAGGTATTCCTTGTCTGGCCCCGCTGCAACTTCTTTGATCAGGTTTGCGTAGGTGGAGTTGATACGAATGCGAGGCAGGGTTTCTGGATTGAGCTCAACCAACCAGCGGCCGTTTTCCTTGCGCACTAAAACGTCTGGAATTTCATAGTCGGCACTTTGGGTCAGCAAGCTTGCACCAGGGCGAGGTTGCAAGGTGCGAATCAAAGCGACTACATGGCTTAACTCGTGTTCGGACAGCTGGGTTTGGCGCACCAGTGCGGTGAAATCCTTGCTGCCCAGTAAATCCAGATGCTGGTCCACCAGAATTTTGGCTTCCGCCAGCCAAGGCGTGTCTGGACTCAGGGCTTGTAGCTGCAGCATGAGGCACTCGCGAATGTCTCGAGCCGCGACGCCCACCGGATCAAACTGCTGCACGCGCTTCAGTATTTCCTGCACTTCCTCAAGGGTTGGTGGTGGGTCCGATGGGTCGGTACTGCTGGCAAGGGTGGCGCAGATATCCTCAAGGGTCGTGTCTAGCATGCCGTCTTCGTTGATGGCGTCGATAATGGCCATGGCGATTTCTCGGTCCGAGGTAGCCATGGGCGTCAGGTTGAGTTGCCAGATCAAATGGCTTTCTAGGGTTTCTTCCACACTGCGGTTGGCATTGGGGTCGAAATCTGGGTCTGGGGTGCTGGATGCCGGTGATTGGGGATACACGTCGTCCCAATTGGAATCTACCGGGATATCGTCGCCTAGCGGCTCATGTAATTGATCGCTGACTTCGGATTCATGGATGCCGTCTAGAGCATCATCCGCGTTACTGACTGAGACCATTTCTTGATCGTCACCTTGGATGGGCATCGAATCATCAGCCAAATTTTGGAAATCTTCGGTGTCCGAGGAAATTTGGCCCTCATCAAAAAGCTCTATTCCATCTGGCTCGGCGCCATTGTCTGAGTCCAAAGACAACTCGTCGCTATCGCTGGGATCGTTGTATTCGTCCTCGGACTCGAGCATGGGGTTGCTGTCGAGGCTTTGTTGGATTTCTTGTTCTAATTCCAAGGCGCTGAGCTGCAGTAGCTTAATCGCTTGCTGCAGTTGAGGAGTCATCTTGAGCTGTTGCCCAAGCTTGATGGACAAGCCTTGCTTCATGGACGAGGGCTTCTACCAAGGCAAGATGAACACTGTTTCATACGATACAGGCACCTAAATTGATGGACTGTCACCTTTTAGTTAAGGGACGTTAGGCGCAGGTTAAGCAAAATCCTTGCCAAGATAAACACTGCGAACCGTCGCGTCGTCTAAAATGACGTTTGGTGAACCTTGGGCGATGACTCTCCCTTGGTGAACGATGTAGGCGCGATGACAAATATCCAGGGTCTCACGGACATTATGGTCGGTGATCAGAATACCGATACCGCGCTCAGCCAAACCGGAAATCTCGGTTTTGATATCGGCCACAGAGACTGGATCTACGCCAGCAAAAGGCTCATCCAGCAGCAAAATGCGCGGCTCCGACGCCAGCGCACGGGCCAGCGATACGCGCATTTTCATACCGCCGGAAAGCTCGCGCGGCAGTGCCGCGCCGCGCCCCGAAAGGCCAACCAAATCGAGCGCATAGCCGACACGTTGGCTGATGTCAGCGCGCGTGTAACCGGCAATTTTGAGCGGAAGAGCGATA
>JAYOSS010000029.1:0-10503 GCA_038139355.1 Gammaproteobacteria bacterium | reverse complement strand
CTTAGGATCCGTCGCGAGGGCCCGAGCGATTTCCAGGCGTCTGCGCTCCCCTCCACTGAGACTTTGTCCCAAATTGTGCCGAACTCTTTGTAGCCCAAATTCATCCAGCAGAGTTTCAAGACGGGTGTTTCGTGATTGCTGATCCAAGGTTTTGTTGAGTTCCAGCATCGCCATGATGTTGGCTTGTGTGGATAAAGTCCGAAACACGCTGGCTTCCTGGGGCAGGTAGCCCACGCCGCTAGTAGCGCGCTGGTGCATGGGGGCATGGGTTAGATCGTGATCGTCCAGATGCACTTGGCCAGCATCGGCTTTGACCAAGCCCACCAGCATATAAAAGCAGGTGGTTTTGCCCGCGCCGTTCGGCCCCAACAGGCCAACGATCTCGCCAGGTTCGATTTGCAAGGAGATGTCTTCAACGACTCGGTTGCCTGCGTAGCTTTTGGCCAGAGCGTGGGCGCTCAAAGTCATGGCGTGGCCTCATCGTCATCGCTTGCTGGCACCACCAGCTGCATGCGCACCCGTTCATTGGCACTGCCACTGGCGACAATTTGCTCTAGGTCCAAGCGGTATCGAATCTTGGTGCTATTGACGGTGTTGCCCGCCTGTTGCAGGGATGCGGCACCCTCCAATTCCAGGGCGGCGGCACCGGGCAGATAGACGATGGTGTTGGCGCTTGCGCGAGTGGTCGCCTGGTCTTCGGTGACACCCTGCCAAAAACTTGCGGGCTCCCCGGTAGTGGTGATGCGCGCTATTGAATTGGCTTCCATTTGCACTAAGACCTTGTCGCCAGCAATTCGCATCCCGTCCATGAAGGCCACAACATTGCCCGAGTACTCGATGCTGTTTTCGTTTTGTCGATAGACGGCGTTATCACCCTCAATGGTGAGTTCCTCTGCGGCAGCTTGTGGTACTTCTGCGCCGTGCACTGCACTCGGGCCGGATAGCATTGCCAGGCCGAAAATCAAAACGGCTATGTAGGAGGCATGTTGGCGGTGGTTGATCACACTAAGAGTCCTTGGAATGGGTGGGAAGAAACAGTTTGCTCACGACACGCGTGGTTTGATCTCCGGTAAAGCGCAGAGTGCCCGTTTGCAGATTCAGGTCAAGGCCTTGGCTGGTAATGACAAATCGCGGATGGCTTACCATCGCTTGGGCTTGGGTGAAGGCTTGTTTGTGGTGTGGATATACGTTCAGTGCTGACGTTTCCATGCGCAGTGTGGGGCCGGTTGATCCCTCATTCGTTTCGGCTTGAACCAGCACCACATCGCCGCTGAGCAGCAGTGCCTCCTGGCTTGCTTCAGTCTCAGAGCCAGCATCAGCGCCGTTGGCTGCGGATATGATTCCCGTTTGCGCGAACATCCTCCACGGGTGCCTGCCCTCGTCATACATCAGCACGGCAGGCTTGGTGATGCTCACGTACTGCTGTTGGCTGAATTGTTCTAGGTTTGACGCCCTGATTTCATAGTTGAGTTCGCCGCTGGGCTGGAAAACCTGCCAGACAACATCGTCCGCGGTGCTGGTTGGCTGCAGCAAACAGAGGCTTTCTCGGTTCCCCGCAGATCCTAAGGTGTTGCTCACCTGCTGTGGCGTCAGCCAAGAAGCCACCACGATGATGAGTGCCAGCACCAAGCCGCCGGTCAATAGGCCGCGCCAGCCGCGCAAGTTCAGAGAGTCAGCACCTTGATGTCTTGGATCCTGCATCAGCAATACCCGGGTTTCAAAACCGCGATCCCTAAGCTAGGCAAAGGGCCAGCGATCCTGAGCACGTAGAATGAGTTCGCTCAATTCCACCACAACACCTTCGCCGCCACGTCGGTGCGTAACGAAATGGGCCCGGGTGAGGACCGCTGGGTGAGCATTAGGTACAGTGGCCACCAATGTTACGGCGGGGTGGTCAAAGAGTTGGAAGTCTTGGACATCATCGCCTATCGCGCAGAGATTTGTGTCGGGGAAACCCTGAGCGATGAGTTGATCCAGAGCTTTTGCTTTATCGTCTGCGCCCTGTTGCAGGTGGGTGATACCCAGTTCATCGGCGCGCCGCTTCACCAGAACGGAATTTCTGCCGGTGACGATGGCAAGCGCAATACCCTGACCGGCCAACAGCTTCAGACTGCTGCCGTCTTGGACATGGAACTGCTTTTGCTCTGAGCCATCAGAGCTGTAAATGATCTTGCCGTCGGTGAGAACACCGTCTACGTCTAAAACAATACCCCGGATAGAGCCCGCCAATTGCTGAAGCATTGTTACGTCCTTGTCCACGGTTTAGGCCTGCTGGGCTAGTAGAGCGTTGTAGCCGATCCAGGCCAGAAGCATCACGATACCTTCAAATCGGGTAATCACCGCTCGAGAATTCAGGCCATAGGCAAATAGAGCCAGCATTAGCGTTAGCGCAACCATCATGCCGATGTCTCGCCACAGAGCCGCAAAATCCAGCGTTGTGGTGCTGACGAGGCCAGGCACCGCTAATACTGCCAGGATATTGATGATGTTGGAGCCGACGATATTGCCGATAGCGATATCCGGTTGGCCTTTTAGGGCAGAGCCAACGGTAGCCGCCAGCTCTGGCAGGCTGGTCCCTACAGCCACGATGGTCAGCCCAATAATCATGCTGCTGATACCCAGCGCCAGCGCAATCTCTGTTGCAGCATAGACCAGCAGTTGGGCGGCACCCAGTAGAACCACCAGTCCAGTGATCAACCAAAATAGCGCCACGGACTGCCGCATGTCTGGCAATTCCTCGAGTTCGCTGGCGAGGGTTCCGGTTCCTGGGTCGGCGGCTTTCTCCGAACGCAGCAGTCGCCACAAAATGTAGCTAAGACCCACCAGTAGCAGGATGCCATCGATAAACCCCAGTTCACGATCAAATAACAGTACGGTGGCTAGGCCTGTCGCCCCTAACAGCCAGGGCAGTTCTCTTTTGAGAACATTCTGAGCAAAGGGAAGTGGCACAACGATGGCGGTGATGCCAAGCACTAGGCCGATGTTGGCAATGTTCGAGCCGATAGCATTGCCAATGGCCAAGGTCGCAGTACCTTCTAACGCTGCAATCAGTGCCACGACGATTTCTGGCGCCGAGGTGCCCAGAGCCACCACGGTTAAACCGATCACCACGTTAGACACGCCGAGATTGGTCGCGGTAGCGGCAGCTCCGGTTAAAAATTTGTCTGCGCTCCAGATTAGCGCGGCAAAGCCGAAAACCATTAAGAGCAAGTTGACCCACATATGGGCTCGTCCTATGTCTGCGCGGGGATCATTGGTCTTTAATGAGCCCGAACGCTGGGAATGTTAAATTTTCGCTGGACGCTAATCGCCGTTGATTTAGCAGCGTGCCAAGTATTGACCGCAATCGTCCGGTTTTTCGAGCGAGCACTTTAGTCCTATACCTCTAAAGAACCAAGCGACGGACGCGTTGCAACACAACGACATGCGGTGCTCCGCCGGCGCTATTGACGTAAGATAGCGCGCCCGCACAAGCTTGAGCCTGCCACAGCTGGGCTGGGTGGAGTGGCAAAACCGCTGTAATAAGTAGCAACGACGCAAAGTGAAAGACATGCAAGACGACGTGAAAGAAAGAGTTTCCCGGGCTATTCCCCAAGCTCAAGTAGATGTTGAAGTGGAAGGCAATCGCGCCGTTATTCATGTGGTCAGCACCCACTTTGAAGGCATGAGTCGCGTCAAAAAACAACAAGAAGTGTATGCCTGCATAGAGGACTTGATTGCCTCTGGTGCCCTGCACGCTGTGTCGATTAAAGCCGAGACCCCTTGAGCGCTATAGATTATGGATAAGCTGCAAATACAGGGCGGCATCCCGCTGCAGGGCCAGATTCGGGTCAGTGGTGCAAAAAATGCAGCTCTGCCCATTTTTGCTGGTTCGCTGCTGACAGCCGAGCCGGTAACCATTTCCAATTCACCGCACCTTCATGATGTGACCACCATGATTGAACTGCTGGCGTGTCTTGGTGTCGGCGTGTCGCTGGATGAAAACATGCAGGTGGAAATCACAGCGGCCAAGGTCAATAGCTTCCGCGCCCCTTATGAACTGGTTAAAACCATGCGCGCATCGTTTTTGGTGTTGGGTCCCTTGTTAGCCCGATTTGGTCAGGCGGAAGTTTCGCTGCCCGGTGGCTGCGCCATCGGCTCCCGGCCAGTTGACCAGCATTTGAAAGGTTTGCAGGCCTTGGGGGCCGAAATCGAAGTGACGGATGGATACGTGCGAGCTCGGACCGGTGGCAGATTGGCCGGGTGCGATGTGCATATGGATCTGGTGACGGTGGGCGGGACTCAAAATTTGATGATGGCCGCGACTTTGGCCACGGGTACAACCCGATTGTTTAACGCTGCCTGCGAGCCCGAAATTGTGGATTTGGGCGATTTCTTAAATTCACTGGGCGCTAAGGTGCGTGGCCACGGTACAACCAGCATTGAGATTGAAGGCGTGGATCAATTGCACGGTGGCGCACATCGAGTCATGCCAGATCGAGTGGAGGCAGGAACTTATTTGGTGGCGGCAGCGGTGACTGGCGGCAAGGTTCGCCTGCGGGACGTCGTGCCAGAAACCTTGGGTGCGGTTTTGGACAAGCTGCAGCAGGCAGGCGCAAAAATAGAGCAAGGTGACGATTGGATTGAATTGGATATGGACGGACGTCGGGCTAAAGCCGTGGACATTGAGACCTCTCCATATCCTGGGTTCCCCACCGACATGCAGGCCCAGTTCATGACTCTGAACGCTCTCGCTGAGGGTACGTCTACCATCACCGAGAATATTTTCGAAAATCGCTTTATGCACGTACACGAAATGAAGCGGCTGGGCGCCAACATTGAACTGCACGGTCACTCCATGGCAGTGGTACACGGCGTAGATGAGCTGCGCGCAGCGCCAGTTATGGCGACGGATCTGCGCGCATCGTCGAGTTTGGTGCTGGCTGCGTTGGCTGCGTCCGGGACGACGACCATCGACCGGATCTATCACATCGATCGCGGCTACGAAACCATCGAAGAAAAGCTTGGACAGTTAGGGGCCAGGGTACGCCGAGTGTCCTAGGCGCGGTAATATGTTCGCTTGGACCCGGTGAGCCAGAGCTGCAATCGCGAAGCAGCCTAAACAGCCGCAAGCATGTTTCACGAAACACATTAGAAAAGAAGCAAAAAACGGCAGGGGATGCGTCGCCTGCAAATCACATCTGAAATCGAAGTAGAGTCACCCATGGGATTGGTTATTGCGCTGAACAAAGGCCGTATCTTTGAAGAATGCTTGCCGTTGCTGGCAGCCTGTCAGATACAGCCCTCTGAAGATCCAAAAAAGTCGCGCAAGTTGATTTTTGACAGCGTAACCGGTGGTCACAAGATCATTGTTGCGCGATCTGCCGATGTACCCACCTATGTGGAAAATGGCGTGGCGGATGTTGGGATTACGGGCAAGGACACCATCCTGGAGTACGGTGATGACATGACGTTCTACGAACGCCTGGATTTAAAGATTGGCGCCTGCCGGATGATGACCGCAGGCCCGGTCGGCGTGCCTGAGCCGGCGCAAGGCGTGCGGGTGGCCTCCAAGTTCGTCAACATCGCTCGCAAGTATTATCAAGCCCAGAGCAAGCAGGTTTCGCTTGTAAAGCTGTCTGGGGCGCTGGAGATTGCGCCGCTATTAGGTTTGGCCGATTGCATCGTTGATATTGTTGATACCGGTAACACCCTAAAAGCTAATGGTTTAGAAGCCCGAGAGACCATTTGCGATATCAGCACCCGTTTGATCGTCAATCGGGCTTCCATGAAGACAAAGTTTGAAGAAGTGCAGAATTTGATTCAGCAGCTAGAAAAAGTAGTGGCTGCGGATGATGCGTCCGAGGCGGAGCAATAACCGTGAAGATGCTGGATGCCTCCTCGCCTGATTTTTCTGTCGAGCTGGAACAGTTGCTCGATTGGGATCTCAGCGTAGACAGTGACGTGGATCTTGCGGTGGCGGGAATCATTAAGCGGGTCCGCCAGCATGGCGATGCGCAACTGTTGGCATTGACCCAGCAGTTTGACGGTGTTGTCGCAGAATCCATGTCCGAACTGGAAATCAGCGCTGATGAGTTGGCGGCTGCTTGGGACCGAATCGATGCTCAGGCACAACAAGCGCTTGCCTTGGCGGCGGATCGGGTTCGTCAATTTCATGAACGTCAGCGCGAACAGTCTTGGTCCTATACCGATGATTTGGGATGCCAGCTAGGTCAGAGAATTTTGCCGCTGGATCGGGTTGGGGTGTATGTGCCTGGCGGTCAAGCCGCGTATCCATCCAGCGTGCTGATGACCTTGATTCCTGCTCAGGTAGCTGGCGTGCAAGAGATCATTGTGGTTTCCCCAACGCCAAAGGGGCGGCGTAACGACATGGTGCTTGCAGCATTGCACCTGGCTGGCGCTACGCGGGTATTTACCGTCGGGGGTGCTCAAGCCGTCGCAGCGCTGGCCTACGGTACGCAAACCGTTCCCAGAGTAGACAAGATAGTAGGCCCCGGTAACGCCTACGTAGCTGCGGCGAAAAAGCAGGTGTTTGGTCAAGTAGGCATCGACATGATTGCGGGCCCCAGTGAAGTGCTGGTCATCGCCGATGGTTCCACCGAAGTGGAATGGGCAGTCATGGACCTCTTCTCTCAGGCAGAACATGACGCTTCCGCTCAGGCCATTCTGATCAGTACGGATGCGGAATTTTTGCAGCGCGCCGCTGGGATGGTGGAAGCGAAACTGCCCACCATGGAGCGGGCCGAAATCATCGGTAAATCTTTAGATCAGCGAGGGGCCTTCATTCACTGCCGCGATCGAAATCAAGCCCTAGGGGTTGCTAATCGCATTGCCGCTGAACATCTGGAGCTGTCGGTAGCGGAGCCCCAGCCATGGATCGACGGTCTGCGTCATGCCGGCGCGATTTTCATTGGGCCCTACACTGGAGAAACCTTTGGTGACTACATGGCAGGCCCCTCTCATGTGTTGCCTACTTTTGGCACCGCACGATTCGCCTCGCCGCTGGGTGTTTACGATTTTCAAAAACGCAGCTCCATGATCGAAATATCAGCTTCAGGTGCACTGGCACTGTCTCAGCCGACGGATTTGCTGGCGACCTCAGAAGGTCTACAGGCCCACGCTTTGGCCGCAAGGCTTCGAGGTCGCGACTCCTCGGAATGAGTAAGGTCGCCGATGCAAACAGACCCGCCCCGGGTCAACAACGGGTTACCCCCGCTGGGCTCTATCAAGCCAGCCTTTCTGCGGGCACGATGCAGGAAGACGAGGCCCAAGCCCAAGTCATGATCCTGTTGGAGCAGCGTTTCCAGCAATTGCTCCAGCGCCCGGCGGTGGGCGTCCATCCACTGCGCCGGCTCGTTGGCAAGATATTGGGTGGTGCGTCCAGATCAGGAGCTTCCCCGATTAAGGGCCTCTACCTTTGGGGCGGTGTGGGCAGAGGCAAAACCATGATGATGGATATGTTTTGCCAAGCGTTGCCGCCGGAACGACGCCAGCGCATGCACTTCCACCGATTCATGCGTCGGGTTCACGACGCCTTGGGGCGTTTTGCTGGACAACCAAATCCGCTGTTAAAAGTGGCTGATGAAATCGCTGCCCAAGGTGATGTGCTGTGTTTCGACGAGTTCTTTGTTTCTGATATCGGCGATGCCATGATTTTGGGTGAGGTCATGACCGCTTTGTTTGCTCGCGGTGTGGTGTTGGTGGCCACCTCCAACGTGGAGCCAGTCAATCTGTACAAGAACGGATTGCAGCGCTCTCGATTTCTCCCCGCCATTGATCAGATATACGCCCACTGCGATGTTCACGAAATCGACCAAGGCCAGGATTTTAGGCTCAGAACGCTGCAGCAAGCGCGGCTCTATCACTGCCCCTTGGATGGGAGTGCAAGGCGGAGCATGCAAGACAGTTTTGCTGCGCTGGTGACAGAACAAGAAAAGTCTAACGTCAAACTTCGTATCGAAAACCGCAACATAGATGCTTTAAAGGTGGCTGGCGATGTGGCTTGGTTTGAATTTAGTAGCGTGTGCGAAGGGCCTCGCAGTCAAAACGATTACATCGAGTTGGCGACGTTGTTTACTACGGTGCTGATCAGTGACGTACCACTGCTGGATACGAACCGAGAAGACGCGGCGCGCCGGTTCATCAGTTTGGTAGACGAATTTTACGATCGCAGGGTGAAGTTAGTGCTGTCGGCACAACGACCAATAACCGAGCTTTATCAGGGCCAGCGGCTGGTCTTTGAGTTTGAGCGAACGCAAAGTCGCTTGCTTGAAATGCAGTCCGAGGAATATTTGGCCGAACCCCATGTGGCAGCGGGGACTACCGCGGCCTAAGCAGGGACGCGAAAGGCGATTCGAGCTGACCTAAGGCGGTTGTAAAGCACTAAGTGCTCCACTATCATTCGCGTCCCTTTTTTTGGGGCAGATTGGCGGGCGCCTAAAAGTCCGGCAAACGAGAATTTGGTGTATCGGTTACTGACGCCCAGAAGGAGCAGAGTCGGTACGCCTTCGCGGAATGCACGTTCCGTGCATATCTAGTAAGAGGCAGAACATGAAAACGGTAAGTATGCGAGAGCAGGACGTAGTCCGGTCTTGGTGGATCATAGACGCAGAGGACAAGACCCTGGGTCGTATCGCGACTGAAGTCGCGAGCAGGTTGCGCGGCAAGCACAAGCCTGAATTTACCCCACACGTTGATACGGGTGACTACATTGTCGTAGTGAACGCCGAAAAAGTCCGCGTTACAGGTAATAAAGAGCAAGGAAAGATGTACTGGCGTCACACGGGCTACCCGGGTGGGATTCGCGGTACGTCCGTAGAAACCATGCGCGCCGAACACCCCGAACGAATGCTGGAAATTGCCGTTAAAGGCATGCTGCCGAAAAACCCTTTGGGTCGTGCAATGTTCCGCAAACTCAAAGTATACGCTGGGTCCGAGCATCCTCATGCCGCACAGCAACCTCAGGTCCTGGAGTTTTAGATGACAGATTACAACTACGGAACTGGCCGACGTAAAACCGCAGCTGCGCGAGTCTTTATCGCCACTGGAACCGGCCGGATCATGGTTAACGCTCGTCCACTGGATGAGTTTTTTGGTCGTGAAACCTCGCGGATGGTTGTGCGCCAGCCGTTGGAAGCTGCGGATCTTACAGACAAGTTAGATCTTAAGATTACCGTTCGCGGCGGCGGCAGTTCCGGTCAAGCCGGTGCCATTCGTCACGGTATTGCTCGGGCTCTGGTGGAGTATGACGAGAATCTACGTCAACCCATGCGTCAGGCCGGGTTCCTTACTCGTGATGCCCGTGCGGTTGAGCGCAAGAAGGTCGGACTGCGCAAAGCGCGTAAGCGACCACAATTTTCGAAACGATAAAATTTGCCAGATATTTGGCCACTTTGTTGGCCAATTATGTGGAAGCCAGGGTATCTGTGGTATCCTGCGCGCGCCGAAAAGGATTGGTCGAGAGGGAGCAATCCATCTGCTAGGTGTCGGCCGCCCATGTAGGGCAATAGCTAGGGCAATAACCAACATCTAAGCAAGTGAATAAGGAATTACGTAAATAAACCCGGGGCGGTCCCTGGAGTGAATACGGCGTTTCGCATTGGTCCAAGAACGATAGCGAATTCCACTGCCCCGATATGTTTTGGACGGGAAGAAGGACGCAGGGTTTTGGGCTCGGTAGCGAAGGCTCGGCAAATGGTTGGGCCAAAATGAAAAATGATGATGACTAAACAACGTATGGGAGCTGACCCCTGTGAGCGATAGCGCAGTGAACGAATCCGCCAACGCGGCTGACGATAAATCCACGACCAACAGCCGACGTTATTTTTTGATTCAAGCTACCTCTGCTGTAGCGGCGGTAGGCGCTGTTGGAGCCGCTTGGCCCTTCGTCAAGTACTGGACTCCCAGCGCTAAAGCTAAAGCTGCCGGCGCACCTGTTCGCGTTGATATATCAAAGCTGGCTCCCGGCGAAATGCTCAGTCCGATCGTCGCTTGGCGAGGTAAGCCGATCTTTGTTGTTTACCGTGACCAAGCCTCTATTGATGCCTTGAAAAGCGATGTCAGCGGTCTGGCTGACCCAGATTCGTCAAATCCCGAAATGCAGCCTGAGTTTGCTGTAAACCCTTGGCGCTCTGAGCGACCGGAGATCGGGGTTTATCTGGGGATTTGTACACACTTGGGTTGCTCGCCCAAGCACGTTGTCAGCGATAACTTTGAAGAAACCGGTCAAGGCGGATTTTTCTGTCCTTGCCATGGCTCCAAGTTTGACTTGGCCGGACGGGTCGTGACCGGCGTCCCAGCGCCGGATAACTTGGAAGTGCCGCCGTATCGCTTTGAGTCTGATACGGTAATCCTCATCGGCTAACGGCGGCAGCCTAGTCGGGATGCAGAGGGCTGAGATAGTCCTTTGAGTAGAAACTGAACCAATAAACAACAGCAATAAACAACAGATAGGTGTTGCGGAATGGATAAGACCGAAGCACAAGGCTCCAAGTCAGGCCTTGC
>JAYOSS010000028.1:17841-20431 GCA_038139355.1 Gammaproteobacteria bacterium | reverse complement strand
TTCATCAGAGGCGTGGTCGATGAACTCGTCATCAAAGGGCCCCAAGGCTGTGAGTGGGCGCACGGCAATTTGCGTGTAGTTAATTAAAATGGCTACCCGGGGCTGCTCGGCATGATTCACAGCGGTGCGATGCCAAAGCAAACCATGACTTACGACCGCATCTCCAGCGTCCCCCGAGACTTGAATCGCATCGGCGGAAAAGCGGTCTTGATCCGGTGCGCCGGTCCAAAGTTGACTGCCTGGGGCAACCCAGGTGCCGCCATTGCGTTCAGTGAAAGGTTCCATCATCCAGATCACCTGCATCATCAGCGCGGGATCTACGGGCATGCCTGGATTCATGGCCCAATAGGGATAGTCCACATGCAGACCGCCCAGCGGACAATTGGGCGGCAGAATGCGTGCACTGACCGCGCCGAGAGTAGCGTCAGTGCCCAGCAGGCGGTGAGCCAGCTCAAGCAATCTGGGGTTGGTCACCATGCGTTGCACGTCTGCACCCCAGTGCAAGATGTTGCGGATCGCAATTTGTCCGTTTTGGTCTACACCCTCGTCCAGTCTGGAAAGGGCCATTGTTCTTACAGCAGCGGCATCCTCGGGCGAGATGACGCCTTTTAGCAGGTGGTACCCATTGCCGTGCAGAAGGTCGTTATAGGCTTGTTCGGACATATGCTTTACCTGATCTTGAGCCTCAGCAGGTGTGCTCGGGAGGCGCGCCGTAGTCTCAGATTATGACGGTTGCGCCCAACAGTGCAACGAAGGCTACTAGGGCGAGAGCAAAGTGTGCGACTGGTTAACATCGACCGGGTTGAGGAACAGATTTGCGCCTGAATCCGTGGTCATACCCTGGCGGAGATCATGACCAAGTTAGTTTGCGGGATTCCCGTAGGGCCAGTGCAGCTAGGTAAGAGTAAGCGGGATTTGGTTCAGAGCTGGCCCGGGGCCTATGGTTGGCGGGTCGAAAATACATTAGCGTTGAGGTTTTTGGGAGGCAGAAACGATGCACACCTTGCTAGATCCGCTAAAGCGGGCGTTACAAATCAGTCCCCAGGCCATCGCCATGGCCGATGGAGCACGGGAACTGACCTATGAAGCCTTTGCTGAACGTTGCCAGTGCTTGGTCGGCGCGTTGTCGGCTTTGGGTGCTGGCAAAGGGGATCGCGTGGCTATTCTGGCCAACAACTCGATAGAGTTTTTTGAAGCCTATGTGGGAGTGCCATCTGGCGGCATGGTGATTGTGCCCTTAAATACTCGCCACGCCATGCCGGAGCTTGTCTATGCACTGGAAGATTCTGGCGCCAACATCCTGATTACCGACCGCGACGAACTAGGCGAACTGGCAAACGTGGTAGAGCATGTTCTGAGCATTCCAGGGGGTTACGAGGCAGCTTTAGCCAACGCCCAGCCTGCGGTCCTAGGTGTCGATGTCGCGGAGACGGATTTGGCCGGTTTGTTTTATACCGGCGGTACCACCGGGGCCAGTAAGGGGGTGATGCTGACGCACCGAAATTTGATCGCCAATGCCATGAATTGGATGGTATCGGCTCCCCAGTACCCCACGGATCGTACCTTGGTCATGGCGCCCATGTTCCATGCGGCGGGTTCTAACGGCATCCTCTCGGGTATTTGGCAAGGGGCGCTGCAAGTCCCGCTGGGTGTTTTTGAGCCAGGCGCTGTGCTGGATGCCATCGAAAAGCACCGCATCAACAATACCCTTGGCGTGCCGTCGATGCTGGCTGCCATTGCAGAAGAGCAACTTGCCAACCCGCGCGATGTTTCGTCGTTGCAACTCTTGGCTCATGGCGGTTCGCCCATTGCCACGGAAGTGATTCGGCGGGCCAGTGCCGCCTTTCCATCGGCACAGCTGATCGAAGTGTACGGTGCGACTGAGACCGCTCCTCTGGCCACCATGTTGCCTCATGAAGAGATGCTGATGGACGATCCCTTAGCCCGAAGCTGCGGGCGAGCGGTGGTGGGCTGCAGCATTACCGTGCGCGATGTGGGTGGCAACGAGCTACCCCGAGGACAGGTCGGGGAAGTGGTGGTTGCAGGGGCCAACATCATGAAAGGCTACTGGAATAAACCCGAGCAGACCGAGGATGTACTCAAGCACGGTGGGTATTGGACCGGGGACATGGGTTATCTGGATGATGATGGCTATCTGTTTTTGGTGGACCGCTCTAAGGACATGATCGTTAGCGGTGGCGAGAACGTTTACTCCACCGAGGTGGAAGACGTTTTGTATCGACACCCTGGGGTATTGGAGGCTGCGGTGTTCGGCGTGCCAGATGATAAATGGGGCGAAGCCGTGCACGCGGTGGTGGTGCCGCGGCCTGAGGGTGCTGACATAACCAGCGATGAGCTAATCGCCTTTTGCCGTGAGCATATTGGCGGCTACAAAGTGCCCAAGGGTATCGATATCCAGCACGAACCGCTGCCAAAATCTGGCCCGGGCAAGGTGCTCAAGCGTGAGCTACGAGCGCCATTTTGGGCAGGAGCAGATCGGGCGGTAAATTAGTCTTGTTGGGGCGCATTGGGTCCCTGGCGAAGAAGACGGACTAAGTAGGCCAAAAACCGGGGCCGAAAGAGACGATCT
>JAYOSS010000028.1:10401-17831 GCA_038139355.1 Gammaproteobacteria bacterium | reverse complement strand
CCATTGCATCAGAAAAGATTCTGCTGGCGATCATTGGGCTGCTGTCGGTAATCGCCAGCGCGCAATACATCTGGGGCATGTTCCAAATTGGGGAAATCACCCTAGCCGACCTCTTTCTGCTGTTCATCTACGTCGAAATCATCGGCATGATCGGGGCCTTTTATTCCACCAACCGCATTCCGGTAACCCTACCCATCATTATCGCGATCACGGCGCTCTGTCGGCTAATCATCATGCAAAGCAAAGACATGCAGGCGCTAACCCTGGTGGCAGAGGCTGGAGCAGTCCTTATTCTCAGTGCTGCGGCTTATCTGATGAGTCTGAAAGACAAACTCAGTCAGGACAAACTCGAACGAGAAATGCGCAGCGGCGATAACGATTCCGTCCGCGAGTCCGATGATAGATAAAAGCTATCAATAACCATGAAATAAACGATTTTTTCTGGTTGCTACGTTGGTACTACTCTCCCGTCTCAACGCTCCGTTAAAAGAGCATAGCGTAATGGACTTCGCCCCAGCCTGCTGCTGAGGGTGTTGGTTATTGGCAGATATGGAGAAACCCCAATGCAAGTGATCGGTATGAAAGCCCTCAGTGCTTTAGCCCTGAGTTTGGCCGCTCTTGGCGCTCAAACAGCGTCAGTGCAGGCCAGCAATCATGGCCATGGCAGTCAGATGAGCTCGCATCATCAGGCTACTGCGGCGAAACGAAACCAATTTTGGTGGCCCAAGCAGTTGGATTTGAGTCCCCTCAGGGACCACGATGCCCAGTCCAATCCATTGGGCGCTGACTTCGACTATGCCCAAGCCTTTGCCAGCCTAGACTTGGCCGCGGTGAAAGCAGACATCAACGCGGTTCTGACAGACTCCCAAGATTGGTGGCCGGCAGATTTTGGTAACTACGGCCCCTTCTTTATTCGGCTGTCTTGGCACAGCGCCGGCACCTATCGCACGCTGGATGGGCGTGGCGGAGCCGATGGTGGCCAGATGCGCTTTGATCCCCTGAACAGCTGGCCGGATAACGGCAACTTAGACAAAGCGCGGCGTTTGCTTTGGCCGGTTAAACAAAAATACGGCAACAACTTGTCATGGGCGGATCTGATGATCTTGGCAGGCAACGTGGCGCTGGAAAACATGGGGTTCGAGACCTATGGGTTTGCCGGTGGCCGTGCCGATGACTGGGAACCGGATCTGGTCTACTGGGGTCCAGAAGTGACCATGCTGGCCAGCGATCGCGAAACTGCTGACGGCGAATTGAAGCGTCCGCTGGGCGCCGCCCATATGGGATTGATCTACGTGAATCCCGAAGGTCCCAAGGGCAAGCCAGATCCAGTCGGGTCGGCAAAGAACATTCGCGTCACTTTTGGTCGCATGGCCATGAATGACGAAGAGACCGTGGCATTGATAGCTGGCGGTCATACCTTCGGCAAAATGCACGGCGCTCATCGCGCCAGCGATTGTGTGGGTCCAGAACCCGCAGGCGCTGGAGTCGAGAATCAAGGCCTGGGCTGGAAGAACAGCTGTGGCAAAGGCCACTCTGAAGACACGGTAACCAGTGGATTAGAAGGAGCCTGGACTCAAGCGCCTACCCGCTGGACCACTCTCTATCTGCAAAATTTGCTGAACTTTGATTGGCAACAAACTCGCAGCCCGGGTGGTGCCATTCAGTGGGTGCCTACAGATGAGTCTCTACACAGCTCAGTGCCGGACGCGCATATCCCGGGTAAGTTCAATGCGCCGGTGATGACAACCGCTGACTTGGCTCTGAAATATGACCCTCAGTATCGAGCCATTGCGGAGCGGTTTTTGGCCGATCCAAAGGAATATCAGCAGGCGTTTGCCAAGGCATGGTTCAAGCTGACTCATCGGGACATGGGCCCCCGTAGCCGCTACATCGGATCCGATGTGCCTGCAGAGGTGCTTATCTGGCAAGACCCAATACCGACACCTGATCACAAAGTTATCGGTAAGCGACAAGTAGCCCAATTGAAGAAAGCCATCTTGGCCACTGACTTAAGCGTCAGCGACTTGGTTCGCACGGCTTGGGCTTCCGCTGCCAGCTATCGCGCCAGCGATCGTCGGGGTGGCTCCAACGGGGGTCGACTGGCGTTGGCACCGCAAACCGAATGGGCGGTCAACGATCCTCAGCGACTGGCGGAAGTACTGAACAAACTTCGCCAGGTGCAAGCGGACTTTAACGACAGCGCGCGTCGAGGCATGCAGGTGTCGTTGGCGGACGTCATTGTTATCGGTGGTGCCGCCGCTATCGAGAAGGCCGCTGGAGCTGCGGGTGTCGAGATTGAGGTGCCCGTAAATCCAGGTCGAGGCGATGCGTCTCAAGACCAAACCGATGTGGATTCGTTCAATCTGCTACAGCCGACTGCAGACGCGTTCAGGAACTACTACGATAGCAACAGTGCCTATCGCGCCAGTGCCGAAATGCTGGTGGATAAAGCCGATCAGCTGCAGTTAACCGTGCCCCAGATGACTGCGCTGCTTGGTGGTATGCGTGCGCTGGACGCCAACGCTGGTGGATCTGCCCATGGTGTGCTGACTCAGCGCCCTGGAGAACTGACCAACGACTTTTTCGTGACGTTGATGGATCGTTCTATTCAATGGAGCAAGACGGATCGTGATGGCGTCTTTGTAGGTTCCTCTGGGGATCAGCAGGCGAGCTATACGGCAACGGAAGTGGATTTGCTCTTCGGTGCCCACCCGGAGCTGCGTGCTGTCGCTGAGATCTATGCCTATGACGGAGCACTGGATCGGTTTGTTGGCGACTTTGTTCAGGCTTGGACCCACGTGATGGAGTTGGGTCGCTAGAAGCAGCGCAACGCTGACTCGCCGACGGTGAGCCTTTCGGACATTGCAGCCGATAACGTGCTGGGATGTCCGAGGGGCCGCTAACATCGTTTATTCCATTCCTAGTTGATTGCCGAAGTTCTGGGAATCTGTCACATTCAAACAGTGATTTGTTCAGGGACAGCGGCCTTTGGCGCGCCACTCCCAAGCAGACAACCGTTTAAAAACTACCAGGAAGAAAGAAACATGGGTGCTTACAAACTATTGATCAACGGTGAAATGGTAGATGGTGATCTGACCATGGATGTCATCAATCCCGCTACCGAGGAAAAATTGGCGGACTGCCCGCGTGCTTCAGAAAATCAACTAAACGCAGCGGTTGCGGCAGCCAAGGCTGCTTTTCCAGCGTGGTCAGGGCAATCCATCGATGAGCGCAAAGCCGTGGTTTTGAAGATCGCTGATATCGTTGAAGCCAATGCGGCAGAACTGGCCCAACTGCTCACCAAGGAGCAAGGCAAGCCACTAGCAGACGCGACCACAGAAGTGTACGGCATGGCGGCGTTTTGCCGTTACTTTACCTCCCTAGACCTACCCGTAGAAATTCTTGAGGACAGCGAAGGGCGCCGAGTAGAAGTGCATCGCAAGCCGCTAGGGGTGGTTGGCGCCATTGTGCCTTGGAACTTCCCGCTGATTTTGATGGCTTTCAAACTGCCGCCAGCACTGATTGCGGGTAATAGCCTGGTGATTAAACCGGCTCCCACGACACCGCTAAGCACGCTGCGGCTTGCAGAGCTGATTAAAGACGTCGTTCCTGCCGGGGTGATTAACTTTGTCACCGATGCCAACGATCTAGGCGCGCCGATGACGGCTCATCCGGATGTACGAAAAATCTCCTTCACCGGTTCTACCGAAACCGGGGCCAAGGTCATGGCTGGTGCAGCGGGCTTGCTGAAGCGAATCACTCTGGAGCTGGGTGGTAACGATGCCGGTATCGTGCTGGATGATGTGAATCCGAAAGAAGCCGCTCAAAAGCTGTTTGATAGCGCGTTCCAGAACAGCGGCCAGGTTTGTATCGCCATGAAGCGCCTCTACGTCCACGAAAGCATCTACGATGAGGTCTGTGAGGAACTGGCCACTATCGCCGACGACACCATTATTGGTGACGGTCTGGAGCAGGGCACCAAGCTAGGGCCGCTGAACAACAAGATGCAGTACGACAAGGTGAAGGCCCTGATTGAAGAAGCCAAAGCCGAAGGCAATGTCATTGCCGGCGGGGAATTTCCCGATAAGCCAGGTTACTTCATTCGTCCCACCATCGTGCGTGACATTAAAGAAGGCTCTCGGCTGGTGGACGAGGAGCAGTTCGGACCGGTACTGCCGGTGATGAGCTTCGCTGACGAGAGTGAAGCGGTGGCACGAGCTAACGCATCGGCCTGGGGCTTGGGTGGATCGGTATGGTCCGCGGATCCAGAACGCGCCTATGCGCTGGCGGATCAAATGGATAGCGGTACGGTCTGGATCAACAAGCACGCTGAGCTGGATCCCACCATTCCTTTTGGGGGCGCCAAGATGTCCGGATTGGGTAACGAGCTGGGCCAAGAAGGTCTGCAGGAATTTACCCAGCAGAAAATCATCAACATGGCCAAGGGCTAGTTCTTAGCCGCGATCCCTGCCGGTATTCCTTGCGTTTACCGGCTGGCGCAAAATGCCGTCGTTGGGAAGCCTAGCGACGGTTTTTTTGTTTTCTCAGATCGACAAGTCGTTTAGGTTGTAGTCCTTGATAACCCGCTGCCAGGTAGCGTCGTTAAAGCGCAGCTGATCTTCTTCTCCCGCCAAAGGCTGATAGTGAAACCTAGGCTGGTCGGGGTAGTAGCTGGCCCGAGCATCGATGGCGACACCGATCACTTCTGAACGCTTATGGATGCGGGCCTCGTCATAGACCACTTCTTGGGTTTCGCTCAACGCCCCGGTTGCGCCCAACACCGAGCTGCGACGGTGAAAGCCGAAGGTCAGAGATATGCGCAGATCCGGTGAGGTGTTGGCGAATGAGCCGTGCAGCGCTTGACGGTTGACGATGGTGACGTCCCCAGCCTTGCAAAACAGCGGTACCGCATCGGGTAACTGCTCGGACCCACCGTTGGCCGCAACCTGAGCCTTGATGTCGATTTTGCCCTCGGTGTGCGAGCCGGGCACCACCCAGAGGCAGCTGCGAGCAGAGGTGTCGTAGAGTTGAACCTGAAAGTTAAAGCCATGAATGCCTGGGTCCCAGTTTGGATGGTTCCAGTGGGTGACCCCGTCCTGGTGCCAGGAAACCGACCCGCCTAGTCCGGGTTGCTTGACGAAGGTAGCATCGTTGTAGGGCACGAAGTCATCGCCGTTAATGGAAGCGGCAACGGCCAGGAGGTCGTGATGGCCGTAAAGGCGCAGTCCGGACTGCATCGTTTGGCACATGCCAGACATTAAAAAAACTACTTTTTCGTTAGGTAAATCGTCACCAACCGGCTGTTGCATCTGAGTGGGGTGGCGGCCGTTGAGGGCTGCTGTGCCGCCCCAGGGATCCGCCAAGGGACGAATTAGGGAATACACGGGTCTGGCAAACTCTTGACCAAAAGCGGGGCGGCCCTGGCGATCGGTGCTACTGCGATTGTCCGTAGGCGCGCGCTCCAGCAACTGCTGAATTTCGTCCCGCAACAGGGTTAGTTCTTGTGGGTCGATGACGTTTTCAAAGACGTAAAACCCGGTGCGATGAAAAGCAGACATAATTTCCGGCGTGAGTTTGCCGTCAGCGCCCAGCTGCAAAGGTCCCCGGTTGCCTAGCGCGTTTGCACGGTCAATGCCGTGGCTGACATAGTTAGTCATCGCGCTGGCGTGTTCTTCGACAGAAAGGTGGTTCATTGGCCTACTCATGGTGTGGTTCACCCAGTGATAGCATAAAAACCGGTGTTTGCCACCTGCCTCCATAAAGTGCGGCAGTAAAATGACAACAAAGCCCCAAGGAAAATCATCATGAAAAATTTGCCAGGTCGATTAAGCGATCCCGATATGAATTTGCTTACTGATCCCCGAGTGGATCCGCGCATCGCGGCTGCTGTTGCTGAGGCTGGAGATATTGCAGACGCGTTAGGTGATCTGAAGGCTGATGCACCGTTCGCAGAATGCTTGGATTACTGCTTCAAATTTGAGCAAGCCGCCGCCTTAGCGCACCCGCTGATGGAGGCAGCTATGCCAGCGTTTGACAGCATTGAATCTTGGGAAGAACGGATTGCCGGCGTCGATGGCAATGCAATAACGCTTTACATCGATAGACCGTCTCCAGATAGAACCAGCTCAGCGAGTTCGCCACAGCCGGGCATTTTGCATTTGCACGGTGGAGGCATGGTGACCTTGGCCGCCTCGGACCCTAGCTACATACGTTGGCGCAAGGAGCTGGCACAAAAAGGTGTGGTTGTTGTGGGCGTGGAGTTCAGAAACGGGGGTGGTCGCTTGGGTAATCACCCTTTTCCAGCCGGGCTAAACGACTGTGCCTCGGCGTTGCAGTGGATGGACGCTAACCGCCAGAGTCTGGGAATCTCCAATTTAGTGGTGTCTGGAGAATCCGGCGGTGGCAACTTAACCCTGGCGACGGCATTGAAGGCCAAGCGAGAAGGCTACTTGGATTGTATTCAGGGGGTGTATGCGCTTTGTCCTTACATCAGCGGTGTGTATGCCAACCCCCCTGAAGAGTTGTTGTCGCTGCAGGAAAACGATGGCTACACGCTGAGCTGCCAAATGATGGGGGCATTGGCCAGAGTGTACGATCCGGATCAGCAAAATCGCAGCAATCCACTGGCTTGGCCCTATTTTGCCAGCGTTGAAGATCTGACTGGCTTACCGCCTCATGTCATATCGGTAAACGAATTGGACCCGCTGCGGGACGAAGGTCTGGTGTATTTCCGCAAGCTACTGGCGGCAGGCAATGCGGTAACGGCGCGGCAACTACCAGGGACCAATCATGCTGCGGACACCACTTACGCGGACATTGCTCCCGAGCATTATCACGAAACTCAGCGCTCAATTTGCGGTTTTGCCCGGTCGCTTTAATGCCGATGATTTCCTAGAACGGACAAAGAGGCATTGCAGAAAGCCCTAAAAACGCTATGTTTCAGCGCAAGCTACCAGAGGGGTTGGCTATGCATTGGAGGAAGGGCGTACTGGCCCTAATTATGATTGGCCTGGTTGGAGTAAGCGGTTTATCGCTGGTGGGGTATGACCTTTACTTGCCCAGTACCTTGCTCGCTGAGTCAGGTTTGGACAGTTCTGAGCGCTTGGTCGCCATACGATCGGCGGTGTTTTTGACCATGGCGTTTTTTATCTATCGCCATTTGAGTCGCAAGCGTCCGTTGTCGTCGGTGGCGCCGCTACAGGTGTTTGTGAATTGTCTGATTTTGGTAGGGCTTTTTCGAATAGGCTTCTCTTTCGAATACTGGTTGGAGTGGGCGATCTTGGGGGTGCTGGGCGTGCTCTCGGCGATGTTGTATTTCGAAAATCGCAGCGAAAGTCAGCGCATCTTCAAAGACGATTGGTAGCAACGGTCTGGTTTCCAGGCAGCAGATCGAAGGGCTGCAGTGCAAAGGCGGCTTTACTGTTCCAAGG
>JAYOSS010000028.1:0-10349 GCA_038139355.1 Gammaproteobacteria bacterium | reverse complement strand
CCTGTAATCATGGCGCTTTCCTTCGCGGCTAAAAACAGGGCTAACTCGGCTACATCCTCCGCCATAAGGCGTTTTGGTAAGGCTACTTGCTGCATCCACTTTTCTTCCTCGGCAGGGGTTAGCCAGCTTTCCAGTTGGCGCGGGGTAACCACCCAGCCCGGTAGTATCGCGTTGACCCGAACCAGGTCTGGGCCAAAGTCCCGGGCCAGGGCCTTGGTCATGCCGATTAGCCCGGCCTTAGCGGTGACGTATCCGGGCATGTTCTGAGGGCTCAGCAAGGCGTTGATGGAGCTGAAGTTGATGATGGATCCACCGCCATGGCCGGCCATGAGGGGGCTGGCGGTTTGAGCGGCGAAGAATGCGGCGTCCAGATTAATCGCCATAGTATCGCGCCAGCTGGCTTCGGTGACTTGTGCCGGGGTGTGACGCATATCATTGGCGGCGTTATTGACCAACACCGTTAGCGGCCCCCACGCATTGGCTTGGATGATGGCTTCTTGGAGCTGTGCGGTTTGCGTGATATCCACACGGACGAAGCGCGGGGCATTGTCTAATTCACTGACGAGAGCGAGCCCAGATTCTGCGTCTATGTCCGCGAAAACAACGTTGGCCTGCTGTCGGGTAAATGCTCGTACCATGGCCGCGCCGATCCCGGTTGCTCCGCCGGTAATAAAGACCGTTTGCCCAGCTAGGCTGGGATAGATTGCGCTACTCTGCATTGGAAGATCTCTTTGGTTATGATCGAGGGCCAAGGGGTCTTACTGGCAGTAACTGGGAATTTCACCACAAAAATCGTGGCCTCGGAGGCGTCTCATGGATTTTAAAAATCAGCGTGCTTGGCAAAGCCCGGAAATCTGCGGTCGGCACAGAATGCCATCTCATGCGCCTTTGTGCAGCTGGCGTTCGGAAGTCGATGCTCGGATGGATACGCCCAGTGAGGCGCTGCTGTGTCTGGACGGTCAATGGGCCTTTGAGTACTTCCCAAGCCCAGAGTCCGTGCCAGACCAATGGCCTGAGGCCGATGCAGAATTGACCTCTATCGCGGTGCCGGGACATTGGCAGCTTCAGGGCTTCGATCGCCCTATCTACACCAACGTGCAATATCCGTTTCCGTGTCAGCCACCCATGGTTCCCGAAGAAAATCCCACCGGCTGCTATCAGCACTCCTTTGATCTGCCGGATGCTTGGATGGCAGACGATCAAATCCGAATCGTTTTTGATGGTGTCGATAGCGCCTTCTACCTGTGGTGCAACGACGTTTGGATAGGTTATTCCCAGGACAGTCGGCTGCCGGCGGAGTTTGATTTGAGTGCGGTTCTGCGGCCGGGAACCAATACCTTGAAGGTGGTGGTGTTGCGCTACTGCGACGGCAGCTATCTTGAAGATCAGGATATGTGGAATCTCAGCGGCATTTATCGCTCGGTGTATCTGCTGCGAAAACCATCCAGCCGTATCGTTGATGTTCAGGTTACGGCGGGTCTGGGAGCTGACTACCGGCACGGCGAGCTGAGTGTTCAGGTGAAGACCGAGGGTGCTCGAGATTGCAGGCTGCGGTTTGGCCTTTACCCGATCGAATTCGGAAAAGCATCGGTTGCCAAGTCGAGTTCCCTGGTGAGTGAGAATGCTCACTCGATAGGCACCCTTCAGATAGACGAAAAGGGCGGGTATCAGGATCGCTATCACGCCTATTTCGATGTTGAAAACCCTCTGGCCTGGAGTGCTGAGCAACCCCACCTTTACCGGTTGACCGTGGCGCTGCTCGATGCCGATGGCGCCGCTGTTGATGTGGAGGCCTACGACATTGGTTTTCGCTCCATTGAAATTCTGGGTGGTCAGCTGTGCATTAATGGCAAACCCATAACCATTCGCGGCGTGAATAAACACGAGCACGATCCTGCGCTAGGGCATCACGAGTCTCTGAGCTCGGTGGAGCAGGATTTACGGCTTATGAAGCAGCACAACTTCAACGCCGTGCGTTGCTCTCACTATCCCCACCAGCCGGGCTTTTATCGGCTGTGTAATCGGTTGGGTCTGTATGTGGTGGATGAGGCCAATATCGAAACCCACGGAATGACGCCCATGGGAGCCCTGGCCGATGACCCTTTTTGGGCGAGTGCGTTTTTGCAGCGCATGACGCGCATGGTGGCCCGGGACTTTAACCATCCCTGTATTGTGCTGTGGTCGTTGGGCAACGAATCCGGTTATGGGGCGGCCCACGACGCCATGTATCACTGGACAAAGCGTGCGGATCCCTCCCGGCCCATTCAATACGAAGGCGGTGGTTCGGCTACCCCGGCCACAGACATTATTTGTCCCATGTATGCGCGAACCGACGCCGATATGCCCCAAGGTCCAGATCTGCCGGCTAAGCCAGGCTTAATAAAATGGGCGGGTATGGACGATGAAAATCGCCCCATTATTCTCTGTGAATATGCCCACGCCATGGGCAACAGCCTCGGTAACTTTGCTGACTACTGGGAGACTTTTCGAACCTATCCGCGAATCCAGGGGGGATTTATCTGGGATTGGGTGGATCAGGGCTTGAACCGGATTCGCGAAGACGGCAGCCAGGTCTGGGCCTATGGCGGGGACTTTGGAGACCAGGTCAACGATCGGCAGTTTTGCATCAATGGGTTGGTTTTTCCCGATCGCACCGCGCACCCAACTCTTTACGAAGCCAAACGTTGCCAACAACCTTTCACCGCGAGGCTCAGTTCCTCGGGCTCGATGACACTGATTGTAACCAGTGAGTACCTTTTCCGCTCCACGGATAACGAACGGTTGAATTGGCAAATCGCAGATGAAACTGGGGTGCTGGCCCAAGATCAGTGGGTTTTGCAGTTGGCCGCCGAAACCGCTGGTCGCTTCGACATTCCCTGGAGCCTAGCGCAGCATCACGGACCATGTTGGCTCAATGTCTGGATTGATCAACCCTTGGGTACCCCGTGGTCAGAGCCGGATCACGAAGTGGCGCGATGGCAATTTGAATTGGTCAGCCCCAGGGTGCCTTCCCTGGCTGGCGAACTGGGTGTGCAGCTGCAGGAATCGACCTCGGGCATCGAAGCCGCTGGTGGAGACAGTGTTTGGCAGATTGATCGGGCCACGGGTTTGATCAGCAGTTGGTCCAAGGCTGGCAGGCAAGTGCTGACAGGATCTCTAAGGGACAATTTTTTGCGCGCGCCGTTGGATAACGATATTGGTGTTAGTGAAGTCGGTCGACCAGACCCTAGGTCTTGGCTTGCGCGTTGGCGCGGCGCTGGCTTGTTCGATATGCAATCGCGCTGCGTTGAGCTGACAACCCAGCCTGAACGGGGTTTGGTGTGCGTTACGCAGGAACACGGCGTGGACGGACAGGTGCTGATTCGCAGCCATTGGGAACATCGATTTTTAGCCGATGGCCGCATGCACGCTCAAGTAACAGTACTTGTCAGTGCTCAATTGCCGCCGTTGCCCAGAATTGGCGCCTTGCTACCCATGGTTGAGCATGAGGAGCGGGTGCGCTGGTTTGGCCGCGGACCCCATGAAAACTACCCTGATCGCTGCGTTAGCGCCGATGTGGGACAGTGGGAAGCGAGTGTGGATGCGATGCACACGGACTATATTTTTCCTTCGGAAAATGGCTTGCGCTGTGATGTGTCATTGGCACAAATAGGTCCGGTGGAAATAGCCGGCAGATTTCATTTTGGCTTGAGTCGCTATGGCATCAACCAGCTGATGGCGGCAACCCACTATTATGAACTGCAGCCCGAGGAAGGGCTGCAGGTTTGTATCGATGGCTATCACATGGGCGTGGGTGGTGACGATTCCTGGACTCCCAGTACAAAGCCGCGTTATTTGCTAAACCAGACCCATTATCAATGGAGCTTTATCCTTGGGTGACCAGGCTGGCTGACAAAGCGCGAAAAAGCAGCCGCGAACACAAAAGCGAAAACAAGCAAACAAAAAAAGAAACAAAAAAAACGAAAAAGCGTTAACAAACCAAGGGAACCAACAGGAGGGGTAATGGCTGAGATATTTGGGGTGTGTGATGAAAAATTTGCTTCAGTTCGAGATGTGTTGTCTCAGAGCCTAGATGAAGGCAACGATGTTGGCGCTTCCTTTGCCGTCACCATTGACGGCGAAATGGTCGTGGATATCTGGGGCGGTTATTTAGACGAGCAAAAATCCCAGCCTTGGCAGGAAAATACAATCGTCAATGTTTATAGCACCACCAAGACCATGTCGTTTCTTTGCGCCCTGGTGTTGGCCGACCGAGGCCAATTGGACTTTGACGCCAACGTAGCCGACTACTGGCCTGAGTTCGCACAAAACGGCAAAGAACAGGTCAAGGTATGGCACATCATGAATCATGCGGCGGGCCTGTCCGGGATGGATGCGCCCATAGCCGGAGACGATAACTACGACTGGGACAAGGTCGTTACCGCTCTGGCGGCACAGGCGCCCTGGTGGGAGCCTGGCACCGCGACGGGCTATCACGCCATGACTCAGGGATATTTGATTGGTGAGGTAGTTCGGCGCATCACCGGCAAGAGTTTGGGCACGTATTTTCAGGAAGAGATTGCGGCTCCCATGCAGGCTGAGTTTTTCATCGGTTTGCCGGAAGAGGAATTCCATCGCACCGGGCGTCTAATCCCTGCCCAAGAGGGCAACGATCTTGCCCGAGGTTTGGGCTCCACTGATGAGGATTCCATCGCTGTGCGCACCTTTGCCAGTCCCTACGTTCAGGCCGCGGATTCTTGGACAGATGGTTGGCGACGAGCAGAGATCCCAGCGGCAAACGGTCACGGCAACGCTCGTGCCGTGGCAAAAATTCAAGCACCTCTGGCCTGTAAAGGATCTGCCTTTGGTGTGGATTTGCTTTCCTCACAAACCGCAGAGTCGGTGATGAAGCAACGCATTGCTGGAGAAGATTTGGTGTTGGGTGTACCCCTTGCCTTTGGCCTGGGGTTTGGACTGAACTCAGAAATTGTTCCCATGTCGCCAAACAAGCATGCTTGCTTTTGGGGAGGCTGGGGAGGCTCCAGTGTCCTAGTGGATCAGGATGCGCATCTGAGCGCGTCCTATGTGATGAACAGAATGTATCCAGGATTATTAGGGGATCGGCGTTCCTATACGCTGATCCAAACCATGTACGGCTGTCTGAGTTGATGGACTGTCGATTTACACCACCACCGATAATTGCGGAGCAAAGGAGCGGGTATGAAAGATTTTAGTCAAAAAGTGGCAGTTGTTACCGGGGCAGGCTCGGGGATGGGGCGTTATCTGGCGGTGTTGTTGGCCAAGGCCGGCTGCGACGTGGTGATTTGCGACGTGAATGAAGACACCTTGGCAGATACCGCAACCATGCTGAAAAACTACAACGTTGCGGTATCTAGCCATCGGCTGGATGTTGGCGATGAGGAGGCCATCAAGGCGCTGCCAGAGAAAGTGATCGCGCAGCACGGAAAGGTGGATCTGGTTTTCAACAATGCGGGCATTACCATCGATTCGGACTTTTCCACCATGCCCGAGGAGGATTGGGACAAGGTCATGGGCGTGAATTTGCATGGCGTCATCAACATGACCCGAGCATTTTTGCCTTATTTAGCAGACCGCCCCGAGGCCGCCGTGGTTAACACCTCATCGATTTTCGGCATGATCGCAGTGCCTCGGCAAAGCGTTTATCACGCCACCAAATTCGCTGTGCGCGGATTTACCGAAAGCCTAGTGAAGGAGATGAAGGGAACGTCATTACAAGTTCACTGCGTGCATCCCGGTCATATTGGCACCAACATTTTGGCATCGGCAAAGATCAATCCTGCGCAACAAGAAAACCAACAACGGGGCATGTTCGCGCGACCCGATGCCAGCCAAGAAGAGCAGGGTGCTGCCTTTCGAGAAAACGGTATGCACGCCAGCCGCGCGGCGCAGATCATTCTCGACGGCGTGCGCAAGCGTCGCAGTCGTATTTTTGTTGGCATGGATGCCAAGCTCATTGATCTGGCTCAGCGGCTTATGCCCATGCACTACGACAAGCTGCTGCCGCTGATATTTTTGCCGTTGGTTCTGTTTCGAAACAAAAAAGCCCTCAAGGATCTTCCGGCAGAGCCTTAAGTCAAACCGTTGTCCTGCTGTTGCATAACCATGGTGTAGGAGTACTTAGATGACCGAATTTGTCCGTACCCCAGAGGCGAACTTTGCTGATTTGGCCGAGTTTGCCTACGAGCCCCACTATCACCAGTGGCAAGACCTGCGAATGCACTATATCGACGAGGGGCCTAAGCATGGCCCGGTGATGTTGTTGCTCCACGGTATGCCCACCTGGTCATATTTGTATCGGGACGTGATTCCTGTGCTGGTGGACGCGGGTTATCGCTGCATTGCGCCGGATCACATGGGTTTTGGGCGCTCGGACAAACCGACGGATATTCACTGGTATACCGTTGCTCGGCATACCGAAATTCTCACATCCCTAATCGTGACGCTAGATTTGCAGGAGATCACGCTAGTCTGTCAGGACTGGGGTGGGCCCACAGGTCTTGCCCAGGCCGCCACCATGCCCGAGCGTTTCACGGACTTGGTCATCATGAATACCTGGCTGCATCATCCTGAATACGAATATTCTGCTGGCATTCGCCGCTGGAATTCGGGCTGGCACGAGGGCGGGACCTATGCCCGAGCACAGCCGGACATCGGGTTGTTGCTGCTCATCAGTGCTGGCTTGCTAGATGTGCCGACGTTTATGAAAGCCTTTGTTGAAGGCGAAGATCCCGGATTAACCGGTGCCGCTGAGCAGATGTATCGAGGCTATTCGGCGCCCTATCGAGGATTGCCGGATGCAGGCTACAACGGCTATCGGCGCTTTCCACTGTCTATTCCCTTGGAAAACTACCATAACGGCAACGCGGCAGCCCAAACGCTGCATTACCGAACCTTGCTGAATTGGGCTACCGACGAGAGCAAGGGATGTCACTTTATCTGGGGGTGTGCGGACGATGTGTTTACCGAGGCGTGGGGTAGGCAGTGGGCAGAGCAAATGCGTGCCCGTTTTGATCCGCTGCCGGATGCGGGACATTTTCCCCAGAACACCCACGGCGAACAGCTGGCGCGATTGATTCTTGAAGGCAAACGTTCAGCCTGATTCCGCATTGGCTGTGCTGCTAAGACCTCTTCTTTTTTGGTCTAGTCTGGCCGGGGCCCTTGTTTGCACCGGCTTGTTCGAGTGGCTTAGTCAGATCTTTGACCTGCAGTTGCTGGATACTATGTGGATACCTGAACAGGCGCGCTCAGCAATAGCGACAATGAGCGAGGCCCAGCGCAGCGCCCACATCTGGATCACCGGGACGTTGGATGTGGTTTACCCCATGCTCTACGGCCTTTTTTTCATCAATGCAGGCTGCCGATACTGGCCAACGTTTACGCGGTGGATTGTTGGCCTAACCGCGTTGCTGGTGGTGAGTGATTTGCTTGAGGGTGTGGTGCAACTCTTGGCACTGTTGGATTGGGCGGATTTGTTGGTCTGCAAATTGCTGTTAACGCCAGCAAAGCTGGCGCTGTTCGGCCTAGGGCTGATGGCCATCGGCCTCGGTTTAATGCGTTGGTTGATCAGCCCCCCAGGCGAATAACTTGAGGCGACTAACTCGAAGCGAATGAGATGGTTCTATCGATCCATCGCAACTACCACTGATTCACATGCATAACGGTTTCAACTCCCGGGCGATAGGCGGGCTTGAAGTCGGTGCCCTTGGTATAGGCGATGGGAATCAAGGCTACTTGGGTGAAAGTGTCGTAGGGAATGCCCAAGAGTTCGGCGACTTCCTTCTCGTAGGCCAAGTGTAGCGTCGTCCAGGCGGTGCCTATGCCGCGAGCTCTGGCCGCCAGCATGAAGCTCCAAGCGGCAGGAATAATGGAACCCATGGTGCCGGCTTGAGCACTAACGTTTGCGCCTTCAGGATTATCAATGCGGCCCGCGATGCAGGGAATCATTAACACTGGCGCCTGACCCATATGCTCCGCCAGGTAGTCCGCTGACGAGGCGCTGCGCTCCTGACTGTTGGTTAACGATTGATCCGTGCTTTCGGCGTGTAAGTTGTGAATGGCGTAAGGCATTTCGCGATACTGGCTGACGGCTTGCCGATAAAAGTCACCGATCTGTTGGCGCTTGTCCGGGTCGGTGACAAAGACGAATTGCCAGCCTTGGGCATTGGAGCCTGACGGGGCCTGTACCGCTAGCTCCATGCACTCTTTGATGGCGGACATGGGTACGGGACGATCAAAGTCCAGGCGTTTGCGTACAGCTCGGGTTGTGCTGAGTAGTTCGTCGTTGCTCAGACCCAATTGTTCTTCGGCCATGATGTTCTCCTTGTGATTTCCATACCATTGAGGCGCAAAGCACGGCCCGGTGCAAGGGACAATTGGCCGGCGCTAGTCCGTTGTCGTGCCAAGATTTCTGCGCTTTGGCGGCATCGGCGTGTTAATGAAGGTAAAGAACCAGTGGGCGAGTATGACCTGGGTTAAATCTCCAGACCGAGCAAGCATATGGCTGAAGGCCAGGCCGCCGAGAAACGCCACAACACAATTCCACCAATGCCAGCGCAGAGTGACATAGTGCAGCCCGGCAAAAATCACGTTGCTCAACAGTATGGCTGCGGTAGTGGGGAGTATCGCGCTGAGTTGAAGGGGCAGCAGCAATCGAAAAGCCAGCTCTTCCACGACGCTGATAAACAACAGGTACCCCAGCCACAACAGATTACGACGGTGGCTAGCATGCCCCCTGTTGCGTTGATACCAAACAAAGAACAGCACCAAGGCCAGGGCCGCGCCTAGGTAACGTTGGGGTGAAGTGAAAAAAGGCCCGAGGGCTGTGGTCAGTGGTTGCAAAGACGTGAGAAACATCAAGCCTAGGACAGCCATCAGGCCCATGGTGATGCCATGGCGTTTAGCGACCTGTCGGAAAGAGTCGATGTAGGTGCCGTTGGCGCCGGCTTGGCGCTGCAGACGTCCTTGACGAGCTGGCGGATTGGCGGTGTTCACGCTGCCAGAGCCTGCTTAGGCTGCGTGCCAGTAGGTCAGGTATTCAGCGTAGACGGCAAAGCCATCCAGTCCCTCAACTTCAATGTCATGTTGGGTTTTTAACAACATATCGCCACCGGCTTTGGGTTTGGCGTCCAAAAGACTGATGTGAGAGCGCAACCGCACCCCATCCCCAATCACCATGGGTTTAAGAATGCGCACGCGATCCAATCCGTAGTTAAGCGGGTCTTTGCCGTCTTCAGGCCACAGCTCGCTGCTCTTGTAGAAATGAGTAATCAGGCTCACCGCGTGAAAACCGTGCAGCAGTGTGCCGCCGTAGGGGGTGTTTTTACCGTGCTCTGGATCACAGTGGCCTGGTGTTCGCCAGCGCGTAACTTCACCGAAGATATTCACCTGTACCTGGTCGATAGAGACCCAAGGACTGATGCCCAGATGCTCGCCAATGCGGCGCGGAGCGGTTGCGAGTAGAAACTTGGTGTTGCTCATGGACAATCTCGAAAGCTGTGATATCTAACTCCTCACAATAGAGCATCGGGTTGTATATCGCACGGTTAGGGAAGACCGATTGACAGTGCGCGCTCGGCTGGGCAAGGATGCGTAAGAGAACAGTCAATCCAAACAGTGAGAAAACCATGAGCGAGCAGCCTGTCAGCGCCGTTGAAAATGAACAGCTATCAGCGCCAGAGGCGCGTATGCCCGGGGCGGCTGGAGCGAGCACCAAGGGGCCCTTGCCGGCTGCCGCTGATGTGGCTTTGGAAGACATTTTGCCAGTGAATCCACGACTTTTTAGCGAACACCGCTGGCATGAGTATTTTGCGCGACTGCGGGAAGAGGACCCAGTGCACTTTAACGAGACCGAAGCTGCCGGGCGCTTCTGGTCGCTCAGCCGCTATGAAGACATCAAAAAAGTCGATACGGATTGGCAGAATTTCAGTTCGGCTAACGGCATTACCTTGGGTTTTCCCGTGGGCGCCGAGTTGCCGGAGGGCATGCTCAACTTGAGTACCTTTATCGCCATGGATCCCCCTGTGCACGATGCCCAGCGCAAGGCGGTAGCCGGTTCAGTGGCGCCCACCAATCTAGGCAAGATGGAGGCGCTGATTCGTTCGCGTACCTGCGCCGTGCTGGATGCTCTGCCCGAAGGGGAAACCTTTGATTGGGTAGAAACCGTGTCCATTGAGCTAACCACGATGATGTTGGCTACCTTGTTCGACTTTCCGTTTGAGGATCGTCGTAAGCTAACCCGCTGGTCGGACATTACTTTTGCGATTCCACAGCCAGGAGGGATCATCGAAACCGTGGAGCAGCGCCGAGATGAGCTGCTGGAATGCCTGCAG
>JAYOSS010000027.1:0-20445 GCA_038139355.1 Gammaproteobacteria bacterium | reverse complement strand
TACATGGCTGGCCGCGCAAGCGGCGAATTCAAGATGTACACCTCGTCCGGGGCTCTTAAAAGTGTGCAGATATTTGAACGAGGCGTCGCTCACGGTATTTGGAAAACCTATTCTTGGCAGGGCAACGTCATTGAGGCGGTCACATACAAAGACGGCGTCAAAGTGTTGGTTGAGACTTTTTACGACAATGGCAATCCCCGCAATACCGAACACTACGTTGACAATCTTAAGAGCGGTGTTTGGAAGAGCTATTTTCCTGACGGTACGTTAGAGACTGAACAAACGTATCAAGACGATGTGCTAACGGGTCCCTTTGCCGAGTATTTTCGTTCCGGCAACAAAAAACTGGCTGGGGAGATAGCTTCCAGCGGATATCGGCATGGCAAGTGGTTGCGTTTTTATGAGTCGGGTCAACTTCGCAATGAAACCTACTATGACAATGGTCGAGAGTTGGGCCCGGATATTTCCTTTTTTGAAAATGGCGATAAGCAGCAATCTTGCCGCCTGAACCGTGAGCGCAGCGATGGCCAATGTCAGCTCTATGATGAAACCGGTCGGCTTCTGCAAGAGTGGTCGATCAAGGATTTTCAGCGTCATGGGGACTACACGGAGTATTTTGAGAATGGTGGTAAAAAGCATGCCTACCATTACGTTGGCGGCAAGCGATCCGGCGTTCAGGAGAGCTATTCCGAAGATGGGGTTTTGTTGCTGTTGGAAACGTTTGGCAACGAAGCCAACGAGTACGGTGAATTTCGCTTAGACGGGCCCTACGAAACTTACTATCCCAACGGCGACCCACAAACCCAAGGTGCCTACGTCGATGGTAAGAAAGATGGTGTGTGGAAGGACTTTACTGATGGCCGACTGCGCCAGGAAAGTACCTACAAAGCGCATGTCCTGAATGGTCGCTACGCTGAGTATTTTGAGGGTCGGCGTCGGGTAGTCGGTAGCTATGCCAACGATGAAAAAGACGGTGAATGGGTGCTCTATTTCTATGAGCCGAACTCGCCAGCATATGGATTTATCGAAGAGGGTACGGTGCGGCGCCGAGAGCACTGGGCCAATGGCAAAAAAAGCGGTGTCTGGGAATATTTCACAGTAAAGAACGCGCTGCATAAAAAAGAACACTATGCAGACGATGAGCTGCATGGGTCTTACGAAGAATTCGACGTGAACTCAAACAGCCTGGTGGTGAGCGGTGCATACGAACAGGGACGACGTCACGGTGCATGGAAGTACTTTTTTTCGGATGGGCTCGCGAAAGAGAGCGCGCACTTTGAGCGCGGTTTGCTTGACGGGCCCTTTGAGGCGTTTCATGACAACGGTCAGCTAAAGCTTAAGGGCAGCTATCAATCGGATCGCAAAGAAGGCCGGTGGGAAGAGTTTCATCAAAACGGCAACCCCAAGAGCGTTGAAAGTTTTGTCAGCAACAGGCTGGAAGGACGAGCTAAGTACTTTCACGCGAATGGCAAGATCGCTTCGGAGGGGCCCTATGTGCGGCAGCGTAAAGAAGGGGCGTGGAAAGACTATTGGCCCAACGGCCAGCTACGTAGCGAGGGGCACTTCCTGCGTGGCAATCAGACCGGAGAATGGTCCGAGTATGATCAATTCGGCAAGCTGATCACCACCCGACATTACTAATCACCCATGCGTAACCGCTTGATCGGCCCAAGTGGTTCAAAACAGCCGTTCTAAACAGAGGTTCTAAACAGTAGTGCAAAGAGCGCTTCGAAAAAGCGCTTCAAAAGACGGTTTCTAATGACCGATTGGAGTCCAGGGTACGCAAAAAGGTTCGTGCTGTGTTCGATAACGTGCGCTTGGCGTGAGTGACGTACCCAAGCGTCCGCGTGATTGGCGCACATTCCGGCGATAGTTGATGTAATTGGCTCGCCATGGTCAACGGCAGTACGCTCCATCCAACGCCCACGCTAACCAGCATGCTGATGGTCTCTAGATAGTTCGTCGACAGGGCTGGTTTGAGCGCCAGGCCTTCGGCGGCGAAGCGCTCAGAAACGATACGCCCAGTAAAGGTGTTGGGCCCCGGCAGTATGCAGGGCAGCTCTGCCAGTTGTTGCAGCGAATGAATGTCGGGCATGGGTTGGGCATTCACAAAGCACAGTGGGTCTTGCCAAACGGCAATCATGTCCAGGTCCGGCTGGTCGCGCTCTCCAGCCGGGTTCAAGGTCACTACCGCCAGTTCGATATCACCAGCTCTGACCATCTGATGGGCAACCTCAGAGTCCTCAAACTGAATATCCAGCTCCACCTCTGGATAACAGCGGGTGAATTCCTGCAGCACTGGGGCCAGCCGGTGCAAACCGATGTGATGTGACGTCGCCATACTTAGGCGGCCGCTGACGGTCTGGGCCAAATTGCCGACGTCCCGCTCCATATCCCTAGAAAGGCCTACAATCGCCGTGGCTTTATCCACCAGGCCCGCGCCGGCGGGGGTCAGCCGCACCCGCTTACCCAGGCGATCAAACAGCGATACGCCCAGTCGTGATTCCAGCGACTGGATGCGTTTGCTCATGGCGGGCTGGCTGATGTGCAAGTGTTCTGCGGCGGCAGAAAAGGAGCCCAGACGGGCGACGTGGACAAAAGAGTCCAGTTCATCTAAATGCATGGGGATGACCTAAAAAAAGCTGAGTGAAATCTTAATATTTGAGTTGGCTATATAAAACATAAAAATTATCGAATTGTTTTATGTATGCCTCATACCTAGACTAGCGCCGCAAAATTTTGAGGGGTAACCATGTCATCAGAGCACGCAGCAGCAGGGTCGCAAACCCTGTACGACAAGATTTGGGCGGCGCATGAGGTTGGCAAGCGCGCCGACGGTAACTCATTGTTGTATATCGACTTACAGCTTTTACACGAAGTGACCTCGCCCCAGGCTTTTGAAGGCCTGCAGTTGGCGGGGCGGCCCTTGTGGCGAGTGGATGCAAATTTGGCTACGCCAGACCATAACGTGCCCACCACGGACCGGGAGCTGGGTTTTGGCGGCATTACCGATGAAGTGGCCCTAGAGCAGGTCACGACCCTGGACAAAAACTGCAAGGCGTTTGGGGTCCAGCAATTTGAGATCCTTGATCCTCGGCAGGGCATTGTGCACGTGGTTGGCCCAGAACAAGGCGCTACGATGCCTGGTATGACGGTGGTTTGCGGCGATTCCCATACCTCCACCCACGGGGCTTTTGCTGCTCTGGCTCAAGGTATTGGAACATCGGAAGTGGAGCACGTCATGGCCACCCAATGTCTGGTGCAAAACAAGGCCAAGAACTTTGAGGTGAACGTCACCGGCGCGCTGGCCGAGGGGGTGACCGCCAAGGACTTGGTGCTGGCGATTATTGGGCGCTTGGGCACAGCCGGTGCCACCGGACACACCATTGAATATCGCGGCGAAGCCATTCGACAGCTCTCCATGGAGGGTCGCATGACCTTGTGCAACATGAGCATTGAAGCCGGGGCGCGAGCAGGTTTGGTGGCGGTTGACGATACCACCATCAATTATATTCATGGCAGACCCTTTGCCCCCAAGGGGGAGCTGTGGAATCAAGCAGAAAACTACTGGCGCACTTTAGTGTCTGATGAGGGCGCGGTATTTGATGCGTCTATTACCATCGACGCCAGCACCATTGCCCCTCAAGTCAGTTGGGGCACATCGCCAGAAATGGTGGTTGGGGTGGACGACCAGGTGCCTGACCCCCAGCGCATGAGTGATCCGGTGCACGCAGAATCCACATCGCTGGCGCTCAAGTACATGGATTTGCAGCCAGGCCAAAACATCACGGATATTGCGGTCAGTCGCGTTTTTATCGGCAGCTGCACCAACGCTCGTATCGAAGATTTGCGCGCTGCGGCGGCGCAGATTCGCGGCGGTAAAGTGGCCGCGAATGTGACCGAGGCGCTGGTGGTGCCGGGGTCGGGCTTGGTCAAGGCCCAGGCAGAAGCGGAAGGGCTGGCTGAGCAGTTTATCGCCGCTGGTTTTCAGTGGCGGGCGGCGGGTTGCTCTATGTGTCTGGGCATGAATCCAGATCAGCTAGGTGAGGGTGAGCACTGTGCTTCTACGTCTAACAGGAATTTTGAGGGTCGTCAGGGTTATGGCGGCAGAACCCATTTGGTCAGCCCGGCCATGGCGGCTGCGGCTGCCATCAACGGGCACTTTGTCGATATCAGGGAGCATGGCTAATGGATGCATTTGTAGAACTTAACGGCTTGGTGGCGCCCTTGGATCGCGCCAACGTGGACACCGATCAGATCATTCCTAAGCAGTACTTAAAGTCCATTAAGCGCACGGGTTTTGGGGATTATTTGTTTGATGCCTGGCGATTTTTGGACCAAGGCTCCATTGGCATGACCCCCAATGAACGACAGATCAATCACGAGTTTGTGCTGAACCTGCCGGAGTATCAGGGGGCCTCGATCTTGTTGGCACGGGATAACTTTGGCTGTGGCTCCTCGCGAGAGCACGCCGTCTGGGCCCTTAAGGAGTTTGGCTTTCGCGCGGTGATCGCCCCCAGCTTTGCCGATATCTTTTTTGGTAACTGCTTCAAAAATGGTGTGCTGCCGATTGAGTTACCCGCAGAGGTTGTCAGCGGTTTGTTCGATGGCGTGGCAGCGGGGCTGACCTTGTCCATTGACCTCAAAGCGCAAACCGTCACGAATGGTGATCAGGTTTATGGCTTTGATATCGATCCTGCGCTGAAAGAAAAAATGCTCAATGGCATGGACGACATTGATTTGACCCTAGCAGAAGCGGATCTGATTCGTGATTTTGAAAGCGGTCACCGCCAGCGGCAGCCCTGGTTGTTCCGGGATGGCTGAGTGGTGTAACGAACCCAACCAACGATAAGGATAGGTCGTGAAAAAAATATTGGTTTTGCCCGGCGACGGTATCGGACAAGAAGTGGTTAGCCCAGCGGTGGCTGTGATGCAGGTAGCTGCTCAGCAACAGGGCGTTACCCTGGATATAGAAGAAGCGCTGGTTGGCGGAGCAGCCATAGACGATTGTGGCGAGCCGTTGCCAGCTCAAACTTTGGCCAAGGCCAAGGAAGCCGATGCGGTGCTGCTGGGCGGGGTAGGTGGTCCTAAGTGGGATGATCTGCCTACCGCACAACGGCCGGAAAAAGGCTTGCTGGGGTTACGCCAAGAGCTGGGGTTGTTCGCGAATCTGCGTCCTGCGCTGTTGGCAAGTTCTTTGGCCAGCGCGTCTTCCCTCAAGCCCGAGCTGGTATCAGACCTGGACATCCTCATTGTTCGTGAGCTCACCGGCGGTATTTATTTTGGAGAGCCTCGAGGGGTGGAAACTCGGGATAACGAGCGCGTGGGATTCAACACCTTGGTATATGCCGAACACGAGATCGAGCGTATTGCGCGAGTGGGTTTTGATTTGGCCAGCAAGCGTAACGGTCGGCTTTGTAGCGTGGATAAAGCGAACGTGTTGGAAGTGAGTCAGCTGTGGCGAGAAGTGGTCGAAAGTCTTGCCGGTGACTACCCGGACGTCGAGTTGTCTCATATGTACGTGGATAACGCTGCTATGCAGTTGGTTCGGGCACCGAAGCAATTCGATGTCATCGTCACCGGCAATATGTTCGGCGATATCTTGTCCGACGTGGCGGCGATGCTCACCGGTAGCCTGGGCATGTTGCCATCTGCCTCACTGTCCGCCAGTGGTGCGGGTATGTATGAGCCGGTACACGGCACGGCGCCGGATATTGCTGGTCAAGACAAGGCCAACCCGCTGGCAACGATTTTGTCTGTGGCCATGTTGTTCCGCTACAGCCTGGATATGCCTGAGGCGGCGGACAATGTGGATCGTGCCGTGGCTAAGGTGCTGGCAGATGGGCATCGCACGGCGGATATCGCTGGCGATGATCAAGACAACGCCGTGGGCTGTCGTACCATGGGCGAGCTGGTCATCGAAAACCTATAACCCTACTTCAACAGGAAAAAAGAAATGAGTTCTGACCAGACGGTTAACGTCGCCATTGCCGGGGCCTCCGGGGCCGTTGGCGAAGCGTTGGTGGAAATTTTGCAGCAGCGGAATTTTCCGGTTGGCGAACTGGCGTTGTTGGCCTCGCCACGTTCTGAGGGCAAGCGAGTGCAGTTCAACGGCAAATCCGTGCAAATACAGCGCCTGGACGAGTTTGACTTCAGCAACACCCAAATCGGCTTGTTTTCTGCTGGGGGCTCGGTGTCTGCTGAGTTCGCGCCCAAGGCGGCTGCCCAGGGCTGTATCGTCGTGGATAACACCTCTCACTTTCGCAACGACGATGACATTCCCTTGGTCGTGAGTGAGGTAAACCCGCAGCGGGTGGCGGAGTACGCGCCTAGAAACATCATTGCGAATCCCAATTGCTCCACCATCCAAATGATGGTGGCGTTGAAGCCCATACACGATGCGGTGGGTATCGCGCGAATCAACGTGGCGACGTACCAGGCGGTATCCGGTGCAGGTGCTAGCGGCATTCAAGAGCTGGCCGGACAGACCGCCAAGTTGCTCAATGGCCAACCCATTGAGCCGGGCAAGATGCCAGCGCAAATCGCCTTTAACGCCATTCCCCAGATCGATACTTTTCAGGACAACGGCTACACCCGTGAAGAAATGAAGATGGTGTGGGAAACCCGGAAAATTCTGGAAGACGACAGCATTATGGTGAACCCGACCTGTGTGCGTATTCCGGTGTTTTACGGTCATAGCGAAGCGGTTCATATCGAAACTCGTAGTCCAATCAGCGTGGCCGAAGCTCGGGCATTGCTAGGGGCTGCGCCCGGGGTCACCTTGCTGGACGACCAAGAGCTGGCTACCCCTGTGGAGCATGGTGCTGGCACTGATCCGGTGTTCGTGAGCCGGGTTCGGCAGGACATCAGCCACCCGAATGGGTTAAACCTGTGGGTGGTGGCAGACAACGTTCGCAAGGGTGCTGCCTTGAACAGCGTGCAAATTGCCGAGTTGCTGCTGCAGCACATCTAGAGTGTGCTGCAACCGCGTCCCCTGGTCGTCGTTAAGGTGCTAGGATCGGTTCGACGCGGTGATCTAACCGGCGCTATTGGGAGAAGGGGCTTTGCATCCACATAAGACGATCGGACTGTTGCTCGGGCTGCTTGCGGCTCTGGTACAGCCTGTTGCCCTAGCCCAAAACGCCGGTCCCGCTTTTTTGTTGCCCAGCGTGTCTTCAAGTTTGGGTGAACCGCTGCAGGCTCGTCTGCCCCTGACCGGTTTAGCCGCTTTAGACGGGCCTTTTTACTCTGCCACCCTGGCCACCTCATCGGCATATCAGGCCCAGCAGATGCGCCGATATCAGGTGGTGGAATCCATAGCGCTGCAAGTCACGACCAACGGTTCAGGTGCCCAAGTCCTACAGTTGAACACAGACAGCCCCATGTATGAGCCCAGCGTGCGGATGCTGGTCGAACTGACGGGGCCTCGCTCCACCCGCATCCTGCCCCTGGAGTTGTTGCTGCCTGTTGCAGGGGATCCAGGCCGCAGCCAGCGGCAGATTCTTGTTTATCCCAACGATACGCTGTGGCGTGTCGCGAATCGCACTCGGGAGGCTGAGGTCAGCAACAACCAACAGATGCTGGCCATGCAGCGGTTGAACGCCGATGCCTTTTTGTTCGACAACATTAATGGTCTTAAAGAGTGGTCTATGCTGATGCTGCCAACCTACGCCCAGGCCATGGAATTGCCGCGGCAAGAAGCCGCCCAAGTTGTGGCCCAGCAGAATGCCCGCTGGCAAAGTGCTCGGCGGCAGGCCTCGGGGCGGCAACAAAACCCGAGCAGTACTGGCCTGCTGCCAAGTCAGACGGATCGCTCTAGTGCCAGCCCCAGCCAAAGCTCCAGCCAAGGCCTCAGTCAGCCCTTGGGTCAGGTGCGTATCACCGCGGTAGAAGAACCCAACCGTTCCGATCCGGAATCGGCAGAACCCGCTGTGATGTCGCCAGAAGCGTTGGCGGTGCAACTTCCTCAAACTCCGTGGTCTGGTGAACCAACCTTTACAGAGTCGCTGACAGACGCGCCGGAATCCGACGGGTTCGTTGCTTCAGCAGCGCCGGAGACTGACGATTTACCCGATGAGTTGGCCCCGTGGAATAGCGGCCAACCCATGCTGCCTGCAGATTCGGTTAGCTTGCCGCCAGCGCAAATATCAAACGAGAGTGCGGCGGCTCAAGGAACGACGGCTGGGATGCCTGGGGCCAATGAGTCTGAGGCGAGATCAAACGGCGAGGATCCCTTCGATCTGGCCCAACTAGAAGCCCAGATTCGTGATCAAGAGGCGGGCTTTGATAGCCGGTTTATCCAAAACCTCATGAGTCCTCGGGGTATTGGCATGTTGGCTGGCATAGTCTTTATCGCCTTGCTGGTGATGCTGCTACTGCGGCGTCGATCTGTGGAGCAGGAGCAGGCTCTGAATCGAGCCCTGCCAGATGAAGAGCCGTTGATCGGCCACGAAGTTTCTGGACAAAGCGACGACGCATCAGACGACGAAGCACAAGACGACGAAGCGCCAGCCGATGATGGAATCGACCGCTGGAGCGACACGCAGGCTGCAGAATTTGTGGCGGAAGCAGACGCAGAGCCAGATCCAGAAGACGTTTACACCACCCGCTTGAAACTGGCGGAAGCCTATCTAGAAATGGGTGATGTCGATGGCGCGACCGAAATGCTGGAAGAAGTCCTGGCTGACGGTAATCCCGAACAGCAGGAAGTAGCCCGCCGTATCATGGAGCGTGTTGCAGATAACGATGACTGATCACACCGCGCACTTTGTTTTGTGTGTGCAGTACCACGGCGGCGGTTTTGCCGGCTGGCAACGCCAGCATGCGCAAAGAACCGTGCAAGGGGAGCTGGAAAGGGCGTTAAGCACGATTGCCAATGAACCGGTTACCGTGCGTGCTGCGGGGCGTACGGACGCAGGGGTGCATGCCAGCGGTCAGATCGCGGCTTTTTCCACCAAGGCAGAGCGTCCGGTTGAGCAGTGGCTGCGAGGCCTCAATGGATTAACCCCAGACGACATTCACGTGTCTTGGTTGGACGCCATTGATGGCCAATTTCACCCGCGGTACGACGCCGTTGCACGCCGTTACACCTACCTTTACCTGGATCAAAACCCTCACAATCCATTCTTACAGTCCCTAGCCTGGTGCACCCAGGCCTTGGACGAAAGCGCCATGCACAATCAGGCCCAGGCGCTGCTGGGTGAACATGACTTCAGCAGTTTTCGCGGCGCTGGATGCCAGTCTCATACCCCGATGCGGCGGGTCGATCGCTGCGAGGTTAGGCGCGAGGGGTCCTTGGTGATCATGAATATTGAGGCTAATGCTTTCCTGTTGCATATGGTCCGCAACATCGCTTCAGCTTTGCACTGGGTGGGGCAGCACAACCCCAACAATTACGTACATGACCTGTTACAGCTCCGGGATCGGCAACAATTGGGCATGACGGCACCGGCCCAAGGACTGTACCTCGCCGAGGTGCGGTACCCGGGTCGCGATTTTGCCGCCCCAGATTTACCTCCATTGCTGCGACAAAAGTGATCCTAAGCGTGCACTTTTGTCGGTGTCCGGCAAATCAGCATTGTCGCCAAGCGGTAAATCTATAGACTGCGCGCTAGATTAAGACGGCGCGCGTTTCCCCAAACTCGGTTAGGCAAGACATGACAACTCAGGCAGTTCCGATCTGGTGCAAAATTTGCGGCCTGACACGGGCAGACGATGTGGTGGCGGCTGCGGACGCCGGTGCGGACGCCCTAGGCTTTAATTTCTTTGCTGCCAGCTCGCGCTTTATTGCCCCGGACTTGGCCCGGCAGCTGTGTCTAGTGGCTGCAAAGGCTAGCGCAGCCATGGAACGGGTGGGTTTGTTTGTGGATCCCAGCGTTGAGCAGGTGCAAGCGGTACTGAGCGCCGTTGACCTGAGCATGCTGCAGTTTCATGGTGACGAGTCCGAGGATTTTTGTCGGCAATTTGGCATGCCCTACATCAAGGTGTTGGCGCCAACGCCAGAGGTGGATGTTGAGGAGCTGGTGCAAGGCTATGAGTCCGCTTGGGCGCTGTTACTGGATGTACACGATCCTCAGCTCAAAGGCGGTACGGGTCGACAATTTGACTGGTCGTTATGGCCTCAGGGTCATCACCGCCGCCTTATTTTAGCCGGCGGCCTCGATGCAGAAAATGTGGCCGCGGCAATTCGCCAGACCCAACCCTTTGGCGTGGATGTGGCCAGCGGCGTCGAGAGTGCCAGCAAGGGCTTAAAAGACCCTACAAAAGTAAGACGATTTATTGAGGCAGCAAAACATGGCTGAACCGGAAGTAGAAAATCACATCGAGGCAACCTATGCCCAGCCCACCAACGATGGCCACTTTGGCCAGTTTGGTGGCCGATTTGTGGCAGAAACCCTAACCCACGCGTTGGACGGCCTGGCGGCACTGTACGCCGAGCTGAAAGATGACCCGGACTTCAAACGCGAACTGCATGGAGACCTTGCCCACTTTGTGGGTCGCCCGACGCCACTGTATTTGGCCGAGCGCTTAACCAAGTCGCTGGGCGGCGCGTCGATTTATTTGAAGCGAGAAGACCTCAACCACACCGGTGCGCACAAAGTCTGCAATACCATCGGTCAGGCGTTGCTGGCCAAGCGCATGGGTAAGCCTCGGGTTATTGCAGAGACGGGTGCCGGGCAACACGGAGTCGCCACAGCGACGGTGGCAGCGCGTTTGGGTCTGGCCTGTGATGTGTACATGGGCGAAGAAGACGTACACCGGCAAAGTCTGAACGTGTACCGCATGAAGCTCATGGGTGCCAACGTTATCCCGGTGACCTCGGGGTCGAAAACCCTCAAGGACGCCATGAACGAGGCCATGCGAGACTGGGTAACCAACGTGGATGACACCCACTACATCATTGGTACCGTCGCAGGCCCGCATCCTTATCCCATGTTGGTGCGGGATTTTGCCTCCATTATTGGCCAAGAGGCCCGTGCGCAAATGCTGCAGCAGGTGGGCAAACTGCCGGATGTGGTGGTTGCTTGTGTGGGTGGCGGTTCCAACGCCATGGGTATCTTCCATCCCTTTATCGACGATACGGATGTGGCATTGGTCGGTGTGGAAGCCGGTGGCCACGGACTACATACCGGTGCTCACGCGGCTCCCCTAAATGAGGGGCGCGTGGGTGTATTGCACGGCAATCGTTCTTATCTGATGTCCGATGCTGACGGACAGGTCATGGAGACCCATTCGGTATCCGCAGGCCTGGATTACCCTGGTGTGGGTCCTGAGCACGCGTATTTGAAGGATATTGGCCGAGCTACCTACGCGGCTGCAACGGACGAAGAGGCGATGGCAGCGTTTCGTATGCTCAACCGCCAAGAGGGCATTTTACCTGCCTTGGAAACCAGTCATGCCTTGGCTTGGGTCGTGGCAAATGCCCCGAAGATGTCTGCGGATCAAACCGTGTTGGTGAATCTCAGCGGACGCGGCGATAAAGATATTTTGACCGTGGCAGATATCGACGGAATCACGCTGTAATGGAGCAGACAGAACAGGGTAACGCCAGCGGGCGTATCAGCCGCAAGTTTGCGGCTCTGAAGGCTCAGGGTAAAACCGCGTTAATTGCCTTTATTACCGCCGGTGATCCCGGTCCAGATTACACGGTGCCGGGGATGCATGCCCTTGTGGCGGGAGGCGCGGATCTGCTTGAGCTGGGTATCCCGTTTTCTGACCCGGAAGCGGAAGGCCCGGCGATTCAAGCAGCCAATGAGCGAGCGCTGAAGCAGGGTATGACCCTAGCCAAGGTGTTGGCCATGGTTGAGCAGTTTCGTCAGCACGATGATGAGACGCCGGTGATATTGATGGGTTACCTCAACTCGGTTTTGGCCATGGAAGCGTTTGCTCAGCGGGCAGCCAGTGCCGGTGTTGATGGTTTAATCATGGTGAACCTGCCTCTGGAGGAATCCGGTGATTTGCGTCAGCAGCTCGCGGCTCAAGGGATGGACTTGATTTCGCTGGTGGCACCCACCTCCAGTGATGAGCGGGCCACGGCCATTGCGCGTCAGGCGAGCGGTTTTATTTACTATGTCTCGTTAAAAGGCACCACGGGCAGCGGGGCGCTGGCGGTAGATGAGGTGGCCCAGCGCACCGGCTACTTGCGCGGCATAACCAACGTGCCCGTCTGTGTTGGTTTTGGCATCAAAAATGCTCAGACCGCGGCGGCGGTGGCTGAACACGCCGAGGGTGTGGTGGTGGGTAGCGCCCTAGTACAACTGATGGCTGAAAGCGCCAGCGTCGATGAAGCGGCTAACAAACTCACCCAGGCCACGGCAGCCATACGGCAAGGCATCGATGGCTGAGAGCAAAAGGCCGTCGATGCGAGATCTTCCCGCCTGGCTCGACTATATCGATCAGCAGCATAGCGCCTCCATCGACATGGGGTTGCAGCGCTTTAATAAGGTGCTGGCAGCGTTAACGCTGCAGCGCCCGGCGCGCCGAGTTATCACCGTGGCCGGCACCAACGGCAAGGGCAGTACCGTAAGAGTCATCGAGTCGTTGCTGCTGCATGCCGGTGAACGTGTTGGGGCCACGCTGTCCCCCCATATCTGGCGCTTTAACGAGCGCATTCGCATCAACGGCGCGGATGCTAGTGATGAGGACATATGTGCTGCCTTTACCGCCATCGACGTTGCCCGAGGCGACATTCCACTGACCTATTTTGAATTCGGTGCTTTAGCGGCTTTGTACTGCATGGCTCAGGCACAGGTGGATGTGGCAATTTTGGAAATAGGTTTGGGCGGCAGGTTGGATGCCTTTAATGCCATTGACGCGGATGTGGCGGTAATCACCAGCATTGGGTTAGACCACCAAGCCTTTTTGGGCGATACCCGGGAAGCCATTGGGTTTGAAAAGGCCGGTATTTTAAGGCCGGGACAGCATGTGGTGCTGGGCCGTGATATGCCGGTTACCGTGGACCAGCAGTGCAAGGATCTGGGGTTAACCCCTTTGCGCTGGGGCCAAGATTTTGCTTCTACCCCGGTGGGCGATGGCAGGCACTGGCGCTATCAGTCTGGGGCAGGAGAGACGCTAACCGTGGAGTTCAGTCAGCTGGCTCCCCACAATATCGCCCTGGCCTGTGAAGCGGTGTCGCCGTGGCTCGCAGTTACGTCAGCGGCGTTACATGCCTGTGCCAGTCGTCAGATGCCAGGCCGCATGGATATCCGCCATCGCCAAGATCGCATTTGGATCCACGACGTCTGTCACAACCCCCACGGCGCTGAATTTTTCCTCCAGGAGCTTGCCCAGCGTGACATCAAGCCGGCGTTTTTCATCTGTGCCATGTTGTCTGGTAAGGACCACTTGGGGTTTTATGACACGGTCAACCGGTTGAGCCCCGAACCTGCGCCCTGGTTGTGTGTGTCCAGCACCGGCGAGCGCGGTATTCCTGCAGAGGAGTTGGCAGCCAATATCGGCTTATCCAACCGCTGTGCCGCCAGTATGACCGAGGCTCAGCAACAGGCGATTGAGCAGACCCAGCCTGGGGACGTGGTGGTGATATTTGGATCCTTTAGCGCTGTTGAGCAGTGCCAGTGGATGGCATGATAGCGCCATGAATGAAGTCCTCCGTTATCGATTGATCGGCACTGTATTTTTGCTGGCCCTAGCCGGTATTTTTGTACCCATGCTGTTTGATGCGCCAAGCCGAGAAAACACCATGCCTGGGTTCCTGTCTCAGGAAGGTTCAACTCCTAGCGCCAACGACGCAGACACAACTCGAACCGGTCCCGCAATGGATCTGACCAACGATACGGACACCATCATTGCCGAGCTGCGACAACAGCAAAGCCAAATTGACGAGGTCTTTGCGACAACCCAAGTTCGAGAGAGGGTCGATGCCCTTAATGGCGAAGTGGATGCTGACGGCTACTGGGTAGAAAATGGCACACGATTTGGCGAGCCCATCCTTACCCCAGTGCGTTCGAATACCGAGGTTTTCGCGGTGCAGCTGGCGACCTTTGATCGGCTAGAAAATGCCCAAAAGCTGCGTCAAACCCTGCGGGATGCGGGTCAGGAGGCGTTTCTCTCTCAGTACAAACAGCGTGGGTTGGGCGGCGAAAAAGTTCGCTACCGGGTCGCGGTAGGGCCGCTGCTCAGTCATACTCAGGCCAAGGAAAAACGCATGGCTTACACCGAGACCTACAACGTGCAAGCCATTGTCGTCGCTATGACTCAATAACCGCAGAGTGCGGGGAATGTCGAATCTAGATTACATCATCATTGGTATCGTCCTGCTGTCGTCCATTTTCGGCTTTTCCCGAGGATTTGTGCGCGAAGCGTTTTCCTTGGCTTCCTGGGTGACTGCCTTTTTGTTTGGTTTTTGGTTTGGTCCGGAATTGGCGTCAACCTACTCTGACTACTTAGGTGAGGGGCAGGTAGGCCAGATCATCGCTTTTCTCATTGTTTTAGTGGGCACGCTGTTGGTGGCCAGTATGCTGCAGTGGGGCTTGGGGCAGCTGGTCAGTCGCACTGGCATTGGCAGTACGGACCGGTTGTTGGGGTTTCTCTTTGGCGCGGCTCGCGGTGGTTTGCTGGCCACAATTATGCTGATGGTGGGCCAGAGCTTTTTCTCCCATACTGCCATGTGGAACGACTCCGAATTGAAGAATGGCTTTCTCCAATTTGAGGACGAAGTCCTATTATTGCTGGACTTGGCCAGTGATTCTCTAGAGGACCCTCCACCGGCTCCGGAACTGCCGAATATTCAGTTCAATGGCGAGCAGCCTCTGGATGTTGAGGTCCCAGACGACCTGAGCGACACCGATTATTTCGAAGATTAACTAGGTACGAAGAGAATCTGATGTGTGGAATTGTCGGTATCGTTGCGCGAAATGAAGTTAAACAAGACATTTATGATGCGCTAACGATTCTTCAACACCGGGGTCAGGACGCCGCTGGCATGATGACCAGTGACGGCAGACATTGTTATTTGCGTAAGAACAATGGCCTAGTTAAGGACGTTTTTCGCAGCGAACACATGGAGCGTCTGCAAGGCAACGTGGGCCTGGGACAGGTGCGTTATCCCACCGCTGGGTCAACCAGCTCAGCGGAAGCACAACCTCTATACGTCAACTCACCATACGGCATTGCGCTGGCCCATAACGGTAACCTGACCAATACCGAAGAGCTGATGAGTGATCTGTTTGCTGAGGATCTGCGGCATATCAACACCAGCAGCGATTCTGAAGTTCTGCTCAACGTGCTCGCGAATGAGCTTGGAGTGCTGCACGCCATTAACCCTTCACCCACTGAAATGTTTAAGGCAGTTGGCGCGGTGCATCAGCGTTGCCGTGGGGCATACGCGGTAGTGGCCCTAGTGATCGGCTCGGGTTTGCTGGGGTTTCGCGATCCTTATGGCATTCGTCCCCTGGTGATTGGCAGTCGTGAGACCGAGAAAGGCACTGAATACATGATGGCCTCTGAATCGGTGGCCTTGGATATTTTGGGCTACACCCGTATTGACGATGTGGCCCCTGGGGAAGCTGTGTTTATCTCTAATGACGGCGATATTTATCGCCATCAATGCGCTGCAAACCCCAAGCTGGTGCCCTGTATTTTTGAGCACGTGTATTTTGCCCGCCCAGATTCCATCATTGACGACATATCGGTCTATAAAAGCCGCCTACGTATGGGTGAACACCTCGCTCGCTCGGTGTTGGATCGTTATTCCCAACACGACCACGATATTGATGTCGTCATTCCTATTCCAGACACTGGGCGCACCGCAGCGTTGCCATTGGCTCATGAATTGGGCACGAAATTTCGCGAGGGCTTCGTAAAAAATCGCTACATAGGACGCACGTTCATTATGCCGGGCCAACAGCAGCGTAGGGATTCAGTACGGCAGAAGCTCAACGCCATCGATCTGGAATTCAAAGACAAGAACGTGTTGTTGGTGGACGACTCCATTGTGCGCGGCACCACCATCACCCAAATCATTCAATTGGCCCGGGAAGCCGGTGCGCGCAAAGTCTATATGGCCAGTGCCGCGCCAGCCCTGCGCTACCAGAATGTTTATGGAATCGACATGCCGGCGAAAGAAGAGTTTGTGGCGCATCAGCGCACCGAGGAAGAAGTCGCAAAAATCATCGGCGCCGACTGGCTGGTTTATCAGTCCATTGAAGACTTAAAGCGAAGCTGTCATGAAGGCAACCCCCATGTGGCGGACTTCGAATGCTCTGCCTTTGACGGGCACTACGTGACTGGCGATGTCGGCGAAGACTATCTGGCCAGGGTTTCTGCCCAGCGCAGCGATGCCTCAAAACGCCAACAGCAACTCAGCCTGCTCAAAGATGCCAATGTCTTGGACTTACACAATCACGGGTAAAAAATACCGCTATGATTGGCCGCAGAGTGCTAGCGACGCGCGCGCTGAGTAAGTCTTAAAAGTGCGGGCCAACAGATAGTGGAGTTCCCATGCAGCTGAAAAAACGTACCCCATGTGTGGGCATTTGTTCCACCACTTACGGCGACTTGGTTTGCCGTGGCTGCAAGCGTTTTGCCCACGAAATTGTTCAATGGAACGGTTATGACGAGGCCCAACAGGACGCGGTCAGGGAGCGATTGCAGCGACTCAGGGATGAGGTGCTAGAACAGGTGCTTCTTTGCAATGACCCAGCGGTTTTACAAGCCGCCGTGACGGACGCCGGACTGTCGGATCTCCCCCCGTTAGAACAGCAATATCAATTGCTGCGCTTTATGGTCAGACGAGAGCAACCTTTAGCCAGTGCGGGTTTAGCCAGTGCTGCCCCGACCAATGCGGATCAGCAACAATCAGCGCCAGAGCACTCTGCAGAGGCCCGGGCACATGGCGCGCCGGGTCAGGATCCACAACAACTCGACACGCTGGCCCTTATGCAGCGCCTAGATGCAGAGATTTATCAACGCGCCAAAGCCCACTACGAGCGTAATTTTAAGGTGCCAGCGTGAAGGTCGAGACCCTAGCGCGCAGAAATAAGGATGCCCTGGCGCTGGTCAGGGAATTTTTGTTAGTGGACACCCCGATCCAATGGTTTGAGGCTGCGCCCAAGCATTTGCCCGAGTTGCTGATAGATCACGCCAACTGCGAGAAAAAAGCCGCTAGCACGGCTTTGAGCATGATGTATCGCTACGTTCAGCATCCTCAGCTGCTGCAAAAGATGTCCAGTTTGGCCCGCGAAGAACTGCGGCACTTTGAGCAGGTCTTGGATTTGATGGCAGAGCAGGGCGTTGTTTATGAGCAAATTAATTCGGCTCGCTACGCCCAAGGTTTGCACCAGTTGGTGAACAAGAACGACCCTAAACGGTTGGTGGATTTGCTGATCTGCGGCGCAGTGGTTGAAGCTCGATCCTGCGAACGCTTTGCGGGTCTTTCCACTGTACTGCCTGCCGACGTGGCGAGCCTGTATACCTCATTGCTCAACTCTGAAGCTCGGCACTTCCGGGACTATTTGCGCTTGGCAGAACAAGCCAATAGCGAGGGTGGTGGTTACGACGACTTTAGCGCCAGGGTTGGGGAGTTCTTGCAGGCCGATGCAGAGTTGGTTACCTCAGAAGATCCGCAATTCCGTTTTCACAGCGGCAAGCCAGTAGCCACTTCGGTTTAATCGGTAGCGAAATGGTCAAGGCCAAAGCACTCTAGGGACCAATGATCCGCCTCTTGTCGGCACAGCCAGCCGCAATCTTGCCAATCACCTAAAACCATCCGTTTGAATGTGCTCGCCCCTCGTCGCGGGTACACCCCAGGCCGGTGGGTATGACCGTGAATCAGCATGTCCGCGCGGTGCTGGGCCATGGCCTCTTGGATGGCTCCAGCATTCACGTCCATGATTTGACTGGACTTGTTGGCGTTGGCAGCCATGCTTTGAGCGCGCATCTGTTGCCCAATGGCCTGACGTTCGGCTAGGGAGCGTTGCAACATATCTTGCTGAAAGGCATCGCTGCGCAGCAGGGCTCGGGCTTGTTGATAGGCTTCGTCGTCAATGCAGTATTGGTCTCCATGACTCAGCAGGATGTGTCCATCTAACAAGTAAGGGTCTGGCAGCAAGGTAATGCCTGTGGCTTGGCAAAAGTCATCGCCAAACAAAAAGTCACGATTGCCATGCAGTAAAAACAGGCGGGTTTTCGTGGCGGCTTTGGCGAGAGTGCTGGAAAGGGTTTTGGCGCAGGTCGAATCGTCATCATCACCCACCCACATTTCTACCAAGTCACCGAGAATGTAAATCTCGTCAACTTGATCGGCTTGGTTGTCCATCAGCTCTACGAAAGCTTTGAAAATATCCGACTCGGGGTCGTCCAAGTGCAAATCAGAAATAAATAACCGTTTGATTTGCTGGGTCACGATTCGCTCCGAACAATACCTAAGGTACTGGCAGCGGCTTGTAAGGTATTTTGTAACAAGGCCACTCGGGTCATGGGGCCCACGCCACCAGGCACTGGGGTGATCCAAGCCGCCCGTTCCTTGGCGTCGTCGAAGACCACATCGCCATGCAGTTTATTGTTTGCGCCACGGGTAATGCCCACGTCAATGACGGTGGCGCCTTCTTTGACCCAATCCCCTGGCACCACGCCTGGCTTGCAGACGGCGCTGATCAGAATGTCCGCTTCTCGGGCCATGGCGCCAGTGTCCTTGGTGAATTTATGCGCGGTGGTTACCGTCACCCCCGCCAGCAGTAGTTCAAGTCCCATGGGGCGTCCTACGTGATTGGAGGCGCCAATAATGGTGGCGTGCAGGCCTTTGTAATCGGTGTCGATGTGATCGAGCATTTGCATGATGCCCATGGGCGTACAACTGCGCAGGGTGGGTCTGCGCAGCGCCAAACGACCGATGTTATAGGCGTGGAAGCCGTCCACGTCTTTGTGGGGCAAGATACGGTCGATGATGCGGTCTTCATCTAGGTGCGGCGATAGCGGGCTTTGCACAAGAATGCCATCGATAGCGGGGTCTTCGTTGAGCTCATCGACATGAGCTTCTAAGACTTCTTGGGAAATATCGGCAGGCAGGTGCAGGGTCTTGGAGTGTACGCCGACCTCTTCGCAATCTCGGCGCTTACCGTTTACATAAACCGCTGATGCTGGGTCATCGCCGACCAAGATCACGGCGAGTCCGGGTTTTCTATAGCTTTGGGCGCTCCAGCTTTTAATCTCAGCGGCCAAGGTCTCCCGAATGCTCTTGGCTAGTGCATTTCCGTCGAGTATCCGGGCTGTCATGCTTTCTCCTGACGCTGAAACGTTCCATTGCCACTGGAGTAAGCAGCGACTGGTCCCGCGAATTGATAATGGCCCATATTACTATTACCGGCCCTGATAGCCTAATGCACGGAGGGATTTACCAGCCGTTCCAAGCGCTGACCTAAGGGTTTAGAACTCCGGGCACGAATGGGCGGCAGGGATTGAGGAAAGCCAAGAAAGTTAATTGACCACCTTTTTACAGGCCAGTATAGTCGCCGCCTCAGCAGACGTCCGTCTGCTTGAGATTGTCGGGGTATAGCGCAGTCTGGTAGCGCGCCTGCTTTGGGAGCAGGATGTCGGGAGTTCGAATCTCTCTACCCCGACCATTTTTCCCCAATTCCTCGCTGAAAACTGATGAACGTGATTGAATCCGGCGGTCGCGTGGCGCCGTCTATGCCCAGATAGATGCCCAGCCAAATGCCTAAATGAGCGCCCAACAAACCTTGCTCCGCTTTGGCCGTTGGCTGACTGGCACTGCGCCGATTTATGGAGACAGTTGGCCCATGCTGTTTACGAGGGCTATTAACGCAGGCAGTTCATAACGGCTTGCTGATACCACTTAGCCCGTTCATTGAAAAAGTCTAGGGCGTTTAAGGCGGTAGGCACGTAGGCAAAGCCGATGCGAAGTTCTGGGTGCCATTGGAATACTGAGCCGCCATAGCCCATCCAACCATAAAAACCTTCTCGCCCTGCGCTCAATGAGGCATCTAGCGATGGGACTTTTACGCATTCCATGTCGTAAGCGGCCAGTCCGCCTTGAGTAAACCCTGCGTGGATCAACGTCATTTTGCGTCGCACAGAAGCAGCATGCAGTTGTTGCCAAGCATCCTCGCTCAACAGTCTCTGGCCCTCAAATACCCCTCCGTTGGCCATCACCGCAGCCAGTTTGGCTAAACCTCTGGCGCTGCACTTGGCTCCAGCAGAAGGTATTTCTGCCTGGGCCACGGCTTCGGTGTCGAACAGTCGAATGCTGTGTTCTTTCAAGCCGGCGATGGGCACTGTACGGGGTCTGCCACGCAGTTGGGGAATGGCTTTACCGATATGCCAAAAGCGCCTGAGCATCTCGGTTAGGTTTAGGCCGATTTTTCTGGCAAAGGTGTTGGGCAGGGCGCTCTCCCAAAGTTGGGCCCAAAAACCTCGGGGATGAATCGGGCTTATCCTCTCCAGTTCTGACGGCTTTAGGCTGATGAACAC
>JAYOSS010000026.1:11333-20805 GCA_038139355.1 Gammaproteobacteria bacterium | reverse complement strand
GGGTTGAGTTCATCCAATTCTGGGCTTTGCAACGGTGGCAGATGTGCCATAAGCGACTCCTCGTGTGGCGGCAATGCCCAGACATCTTCACCCGCCTCATCACAAGTTGGAAGCCTGTCGTAGTTTGCCTTCGACGCTGCAATTGCAATGTCTCGATAGCTGGGGAATGCTGCCTGCCCTAACAGGGGGCGAAACGCCCTTACCGGCAGACCAACAGAGCCGATAATTTACATAGACAGTCTGACCCGCGAACGAAGAAGAACCTATGAGCCAATCCAATCCACCCATCGCCCAACGTCGTCCTTTTCGCCAGAGTTTTCATGGTGTGACCCTGGAAGATCCCTACTATTGGCTGCAAGACCCAAACTACCCCACTGTGGATGACCCTGACGTTTTGGCCTACTTGAATGCTGAAAATGCCTACTTCGAGGATTGGTATGCGCCCCACAAAACGCTGACGCAGACGCTGTTTGAGGAACTCAAGGCTCGTAAACCAGAGCAAGATCAAAGCGTGCCTTACGAAAAAAACGGCTATCGCTATCAATGGCGTTTTGAAGCTGGGGGTCAGTATCGGGTGTGGTTACGTCAACCTATCGGCGACGATTCTGACCCACGGGTGACGTTGCTGGACGAGAACGCACTGGCAAAAGACCAAGAGTACTTTCGCCTTGGCGCCTTTGCGGTGAGCCCGGACGGGCACAAGCTGGCTTACAGCACGGACACCAACGGCAGCGAACGCTTCACGCTCACCGTCATCCACATCGAATCCGGCCAAGAGCTGACTCAACCCATTGAAAACTGCGCTGGCAGCGTCGTCTGGAACGCGGCCAGTGACGGATTTGCCTACCGGCTGGTTAACGAGCAATGGCGGCCGGACAAAGCACTCTTTAGGAATTTAGCCAGCGGCGACGATACGTTGCTTTACGAAGAACCCGACGAGGCGTTTTTTGTCGGCTTAAGTCTGAGCCAGTCTGAACAACTAATGTTCATCAGCACCGGCGATCATGTCACCAGCGAGGTGCGCTTTGTGCCTCGTAGCGACTTACTGGCCCCAGCCCAATTGATCGCTCAGCGGCGTCACGGCCACGAATATCAGGTGGATCACCAGGGGGATGCGCCAGATCAGGGACAGTTGCTGATTCGCAGCAATCGCAACCACGCCAATTTTGATTTGTTTACCGCTCCGATTCAGCAGCCGGAAGAGGACCACTGGTCCATATTCCTTCGGGGCGATCACGATCATTACCTGATGGATCACGTGGCTTTTGCCGATGCAGTGGTGGTGTGCCTGCGCATTGATGGCTTGGATCAAATTCAAATTGTCAGCGACGCCGGCATTAAACAAATTGAGTTTCCGGAGCCCGCCTACAGCTTGGACCTTGGCACCAATCCAAACTATCGCTCCCAAGTTCTGCGTATCGCCTACACCTCCATGGTTACTCCTCATACGGTCTTTGACTACCACTGGTCCAAGGATGAACTGGTGACCCTTAAGGTTCAGGAAATCCCCGGCGGTTACAGCACGGAAGATTATGTGAGCGAACGGTTAGAGGTCACCGCACGGGATGGTGCGCGCGTACCCATGAGCTTGGTACGACACAAAGACACGCCGGTAGACGGTAAAGCGCCCGTCTATCTATACGGCTACGGCGCTTATGGACACGCCATACCCCCCAGCTTTTCCAGCAACGTTATCTCGTTGTTGCAGCGTGGGTTCAGCTTTGCCATCGCGCACATTCGCGGCGGCGACGATCTGGGATACCACTGGTATCAAGCGGGCAAGCTGCAACAGCGCACCAACACCTTTAACGACTTCGTCGACTGCGCCCGGCATCTGATTGCAGCCGGGCATACCAGCGCCGGGAAAATCGCCATTGGTGGCGGCAGTGCTGGAGGCGAACTGATGGGCGCCGTGATTAATCAAGCTCCAGAGCTTTTCGGTGCCGTGGCCGCTCATGTGCCCTTCGTAGATGTGTTGACCACCATGCTGAATCCAGACCTGCCGCTGACGCCAATGGAGTGGCCGGAATGGGGTAATCCCATTGAGGACAAGGAAGCCTTTGACTACATCCGCAGTTATTCGCCGGTGGATCAGGTCACCGCCCAGGCCTACCCGCCCATGCTGGTTACCGCCGGCTTGAACGATCCCCGAGTGACCTATTGGGAGCCCGCCAAGTGGGTGGCTACGCTGCGCCACACCAAGACCGACGACAATGTGCTGCTGCTCAAAACCAATATGGGCGCAGGCCACGGCGGCCAGTCTGGTCGATATTCGGCGTTAGAAGAATTAGCCGAAGAGTACGCCTTCTTTTTGCTGCACTTGAAAGACTAAAGCGCCTGTCGCAACTCATCTCGAAACTGGGGCGCGGCGATTTCGATCAGCGCCTGGGCTCGGGCATGATTCGGTAGATCCTTAATCTGGGCGACACCGAATTCCGTCACCACGGTATCTACATCTGTGCGCAGGGCCGTGACCATTTCGACTTTTGGCACGATCCGCGAAACCGTGCCACCCCGTGCGGTGGCGTTCATGGCAACAATAGAACGCCCGCCCTTTGAGGCCTTAGCTGCGCGCATAAAGTCTACGCTGCCCCCGGTTCCAGAAATTTGTCGGCCTGCTGCCATCTCGGCATTCACCTGACCAAACAGATCCACCTGCACCGCAGAATTGACGGATACAAACCCTTCAAGCTGCCGAATAACAGTGACCTCATGGGTGTGATTGGCCCCGCGAAAGACCACGTCGCGACGGGTTGCCAGCCAATCCATGAGCTGGGCGCTGCCTAAGGCCATACCGGTCACATGCTTGCCCGTATCAATCTTCTTACGATTGCCCGTCAGATTGCCGTTCACAATCAGGTTCATTCCACCTTCGTCAATCAAACCACCGTGCATCCCCAGATCGTTCTTGTTGTCGAGCTGACCCAGAATTGCCGCTGGTATGGCGCCGATGCCGGTTTGCAGACAGTCGCCATCCCGAATCAGCTCCGCTACCAAACGACCAATTTCTAACGCCGCTGCGTCAATGGTCGGCGCAGACATGGCCGGCGCCGCGACGTCGCTGGTATACATTTCGTGGATCAGGGATGGATTGATCAAGGGGCATCCGGCAGGCGCCACCATCCTAGGATTGAGTTGGGCGATGACCACCGGACTTTGGGCCATGACGCTGTCGTGAAAGTCGACATTGGGCCCTACCCGCAGCTTACCTTCTTGGTCAAAGGCCACCTGCACCAGATAAACGTCGACGCCTGCCCCCAAATAGTCATAGGTGGTGCGCATTTGCATGGGTAGGTAATGCACGCGAGACCCATCACCGGCGGCCAACGCTGCAGACATAAAAAAAGTCGTTGCCGTAGCGCTGGCGTTCCATTGGGTAAAGTCCGTCTGATTCAAACCCGGCAAAGGAAACGGGATAAACGACAGATCCTCCGGCAGTTCGCACTCACTCAACGCCTGCAGCAAGCCCGTAGGTTCGTTGCTGCTTCCAGCTACGTAGACGCGTTGGCCTGGCTTCAATAGATCGACAATCTGCTGCATGTTTGATCCTTAGTTGTGTGGTTTGGTTCGGCGCAAGAGCTGTCAGGAGCGGTAAAGATACTGCAACAAGGTCAGATACCCATGCGCACCCACGTAGTAAGCCACAGGGAACCAAGCCGGCCACAACGTCACCAACGTGTTCGACCCCATGGGCAAATTCAAATACATGTGCCGAAAGGCCAAAAACAGTACCGCCATGATCACCCCGGTGGTGAAGGCGATCGCGATACCCTGGCGTGGAGAAAACAGTGAGCTGACCACTCCACCGGCTAATCCTGCAACCCAAACCGGCACCAACACACCCACTAAGGTTTGGGGCGCGTTTATGGACTGGTCAACGAGCACCCAGACCAACATGCCAGCGCACCCGGCGACTGCGGTTCGCAAAAAAAGCACCAACGTGTTCAAAGCTATCCTCCCTGCTAAGGCCCTAGAGTAACACCCGAACACCGTCATGGGCCTGACCACCACTCTTGTGTAGCCTTAACGCTGAACGACTGCCTAGGACAACGATGCGCATATACACCCACCCGGAATATCTGAATCATTTAGTGATGGACGGTCACCCGGAGCGACCCGAGCGTCTGCGTCATCTGATGAATCACCTCCAGCAGCTTGGCCTGACCCAAGACTTTGAGGTTTGCCAACCTCAGGCCATCGCTGACACACGAATTCTTGCCGCCCACAGCCAAGCCCACCTTGATTTTTTGGCGGCTTCACTGCCCCATGACAGCATGGTGCCACTGGACCCAGACACTTGGATGAGTCCTGCCAGCTTAAACGCTGCCCGACTGGCTGCAGGGGCGGTGTTTGCGGGCATGGACTGTGTGCTTAACGGCTTGGAACAGCGGGTGTTCTGTGCCGTCAGACCACCTGGCCACCATGCTGAGGCTGACAGTGCCATGGGGTTTTGCCTGCTCAACAGCGTAGCCATTGCCGCTATCGCTGCGTTGGATCACGCAGAGGTGAACCGCGTGGCTGTGCTGGATTTCGATGTGCACCACGGCAACGGCACCGTGGACATTTGTCGCCATCATCCGGAGATTCTGGTCTGTTCCAGCTTCCAGCATCCGTTTTACCCCAATCGCCTGGATGACCTCGTACAACCCAACATCGTCAATAGCCCATTGCCAGCGGGCAGTGACGGAGCCAATTTTCGGGCGGCGGTGGAGCGCGACTGGCTGCCGGCTATTGAGACGCACCAACCCGACATTATTTTTGTTTCCGCAGGATTCGACGCCCACAAGGACGACCCTTTAGCCAATCTCAATTGGGTGGAAGACGATTACGACTGGGTGACAACCTTCATCGTCGCCATGGCAAATCAATACGCTAGCGGTCGGGTAGTTTCAGCCTTAGAAGGAGGTTACGACCTAGATGCCCTAGCGCGTTCGGTAACCTCTCATTTGCAGGCCCTCGCGTAAGCACGACTTGGTTTTGGCGGAAACAAGGTTTGATTTTGGCATCAGGCTCTGGGGCCTTTTGGCGGCATCAACCTATCTTCGGTTCAGTGTTGTCGGTGGTGTTGCGGGTGGCTTTGTCCGGGGTTAACGCCGTGACGGTACCGATACCTCGGCCTGACGCACCCTTAGAAGAACAGCGGCCTGAAACCACTTCAGGCCCTGCTCCTGCTACCCAGCCGCAGTTCGCAGCGGTGACTAGCGACCTAGATCCTGACCACCGCCATCGCAGTAGATGCGTTCACCCGTCAGATACGAGTTGGCGTCGCTGACCAAGAAGTGCACCACATTGGCTACATCCTCGGGCTGACAGACTCGTCCCCAGGGCATGTTTTTATCCAGCGTGCGGATATCTTCCACCCCCTGCACCGCATTCATCAGCCGCTGGCCCATATCGGTATCCACCAAGCCCGGCGCCACGATGTTCACGCGTATGCCATTGGCGCGTTCTTCCTTGGCCAAGGTATAGGCCAGGGCTTCCATGGCGGTTTTACCCATATTGTAGGGCGCACCAAAACCACTTAATGATCGGGTGGCCACGCTGGAAATCATAATGATGTCGCCGCGATCCAAGGTGCGCATTTTTGGCAGCACCAGCTTGCTCAGGTAGTGCGGCCCAAAGGCGTGAGTCGCTACCACACGCTGTAACTCCGCCGGATCGGTCTGTTCCACGCTTTGACCCCGACTGGCGATACCTGCGTTATTCACCAAGATGCCAATGGGACCGTGATCGGCTTCGATGGCCGCCACCATTTCTGCATTCTGCTCATAGTCATCCACCGACGCCGCGTAAGCTTGGGCTTTGCCACCGGCGGCGGTAATGGCCGCTACGGTTTCTTCCGCGGCTTCGGCATCCCGTCGATAGTTCACTGCCACGGTTGCCCCACTAGCCGCCAAGGCCATAGAGATACCTCTGCCCACGCCTCGTCCACCGCCGGTTACTAGAGCTACTCGGCCCGCTACTGATCCCGTCATATCACTCCCCAATTTTGATAACACCGACTCGCTTGGGCCGTCGGTGCGTTGTCCTATGTTGCTACGTTTGCGCTGGATTATTCGCCTTTGAATTGAGCGTCGCGCTTTTCCAGGAAGGCATTCACACCTTCTCTAAAGTCCGTGCTGGAACCCGCTTCGTTTTGCAGGTCTGATTCCAACTCAAGCTGCTGCTCGTAGGAATTGGACCAAGTTTTCCAGTAGGCCTTGCGAATTAGCGACAACGATTTAGGGCCATTTGCTAGGCGATTGGCCACTTCCATCGCACCTGCTATCAGCGACTCTTGGTCGTCGAATAGACGATTAACCAGACCCCATTCTTGGGCTTGGTCTGCGGGCAGACGCTCTGCCAGCAAAGAAAGTTCCATGGCCCGGCCCCAGCCCACCAAGCGCGGTAGCAAAAATGTCGCACCGCCGTCAGGAATCAGGCCAATGCGAGCAAACGCCTGCAGGAAATACGCCTGCCGTGATGCGCATACGATATCGCCCATCATCGCAAAGCTCATTCCCACGCCAGCAGCCGCGCCGTTCACCGCGGTAACGATGGGCATATTCAATCCCCGAAGATCAAACATCAAAGGGTGGTAGGTGTGACGCAGGCCATCACCGGCGCCGCCCTTACGGCGCTTGTCGCTATCGTCGTTGAGATTTGCGCCTGCACAAAAGCCTCGACCCTCGCCGGTGAGCAGCAAACAGCGAGTGTCACTGCCACGTGCCTTAATCTGGCCAACCGCCTCGGCAAAGTCCTCGAGCATTTGTCCGCCCACGGCGTTCATCACTTCTGGGTGGTTAAACTTCAGCACCGCCACGCGGTCGACAAACTCCAAACTCATGCGTTCCATATCATCCCCTCAGTTATCGTTAGTTAACTGCCTCAGGTTACCGGATGGCTGCGGCTGGCGCACCATGGGAAGCCAAAGACTCAGTCCGAGCGCATGCCTCGCCATGGCCAGTCCCATGCCCGCTTTCTTCTCGCCGGCGTTTGCGCCTACCTACTGGCAGCGCGATTTTGCCGCTGTTACAGTGCCGCATGGCTCACACTCACCATCACAACGACACGGATATTTCGGCCCTACGCAAGGCCTGCCTGCTGATCACTTCCTTTATGTTTGTGGAATTGGCCGTGGGTCTTTGGGCCAACGCCCTGGTATTGGTTGCCGACGCCGGACACATGTTCTTGGATGCCACCGCCCTGGGCCTGGCGTGGTGGGCCGCGCATTTAACCAAGCGCGGATTTGATCACCAGCTTTCCTACGGCTACCACCGCTTTCAGGTCCTAGCGGCCTTTGTTAACGGCCTGACGTTAGTGGTGTTGATCGTTTGGATCTTCGTAGAAGCCGTGACTCGACTTCTTAATCCAGAGAGCATGGATGCATTGCCCACTCTCATCGTCGCGGCGTTGGGCTTTGTGGTAAATCTCATCGCCTTTCGCCTGCTGCACGACACCAGCGGCAACACCAACATCCGCAGCGCTGCGCTGCACGTGCTCGGTGATTTATTGGGCTCTGCCGCCGCCATCGTCGCGGCGCTGGTGGTCATGACCTGGGGCTGGCAATACGCGGATCCGCTGCTGACGTTGGCCATTGTCGTCATCTTGGGTCAGGGCGCATACCGGGTGCTCAAGGAATCTGGGCACATTCTGTTGGAGGGCGTGCCTGCTGGGGTCAATTTGGCCGCCATCAAAACCACGCTAACCAACGAAATTGATGCCGTGGACGGTGTTCACCATGTCCACGCTTGGGGCCTTACCGCTGAAAAGCCGTTACTCACCTTGCATGCGTTGATACCTGAAAACGCGCCGGTTCAAACGGTGGTTAGCGACATCAAAACACTGCTGAAAGAACGGTTTGATATTGAGCACTCCACCATCCAGGTGGAGCTGGGGCCATGCCCAGACGATCATCACGGCCACGCCCACTAGCGAGGCTGCGTCGGCATCTATCCGGGGACACGGTTCACGGCGACGAGGTAGATCAACCCAGCAGCGCTTGCGCCCGATCAATCAATGGCTTCATCGACAAAGCGGTGATTTCCCAAATCTCATCCACGCGCTTGCCGCGACGATGCAGGCTTAAATTCAGACCGCTGATGATGGCGAACTTGTAGGCCGCCAAAGCGCGATACCAGCTCAAATCCTTGACTTCTTCACCGTAGGCCTGCTGATACAAATCGATCAACGTATCCGGATCCAAAAACATGGTTCTGGGTGAATCGCTGTCCCAAGCCTCACGATCGCTGAAGGTACAAATCCAGCCTACGTCATTTAGGATTGCGCCAATGCCCGTGAGCTCAAAATCGATCACCGCCAACAAGTTTGCGTCTTTGGACGCAAACAAATTCGCGGTTTGAAAGTCGCCATGGAAAATACCAATGGGCGCATTCTCTGGCATGGTATCCAGCAGCCGCTGGCGCACTTTGGGGACATCGGCGAGACGTTGAGGCTCTGCCGCTTTTTCGTAAAACCGATCCCACCGTGTCACGTCCTCGGCGAAAGGCACCGGCGCCCCTAAATAAGACGCCTTGGACGCATCCACCTTATGCAAACCCGCCAGGGCCGCCATGGACTGACGGCCGAATTCAAGCAATTGAGCCTGGCTGAGTTGCTGACCCCAGTCTTCAGGGCCAATACGCATCACGTCGCCTTCCAGCCAAGGGACAATGAAATAGGGAGAGCCAAACCACTGCGGATCGTCCCCTGACCATTTCACCGAGCAATGAGGCACGTCGGTGCCATCCAGTGCATTGAGCACAGCCACTTGGCGCAACACGTCTGCCGTGCCCACCCATTTCACTCCCGGTGGCGGCAGGCGGATAAACCACGACTCAGTAACCCCCTGACAGAGCACGCGAAACCCGTAGGCAAAACCCGCATGGCCCGGCATGACTACCACCTCAGTGACCTCACTGGGTTCACGGTAGTGGGCGGCGCAAAAACCCGTCAGGCGCTGGCGTAATTCATCTATTTCCATGTTTCTCCCCTATCCCCCTGGGTATTGGCTGCGACTGAGAAGTTAGCCGTCGCTATGCCTTAAAGCCTAGACCGGCGCGTTGCGATCAAACTGCTCTCGTAGCACCCGCTTCAGAATCTTACCGCTGGGATTGCGTGGAATTTCATCCACAAATTCCACCACTTGGGGCTGTTTAAATCTGGCCAGCTTGCCCTGGCAAAATTCCAGCACTTGCACTGCAGTTAGCGAGTCATCACTTTTCACGACGATGGCCAGAGGAGACTCTCCCCAGCGTTCGCTGTTTTGACCAATCACCGCTGCTTCGCGAATACCCGGATGGGTGCTTAAGAGGCTTTCGATCTCAGCAGGATAGACGTTTTCACCGCCACTGATGATCATGTCTTTGATCCGATCCTGAATGCTGACAAAACCTTCTTCATCCATGATGGCCACATCCCCGGTGTGCAACCAACCGTCTTTGATGGTTTCTGCAGTGGCGTCCGGGCGGTTCCAATACTCCACCATGATGTG
>JAYOSS010000026.1:0-11323 GCA_038139355.1 Gammaproteobacteria bacterium | reverse complement strand
CGGTGCCGCGAGGTACCTCGTTGCCATCGTCGTCTGCAATCTTAACTTCGGTATGAAAGAAGGCTTTACCCGTAGACGCGGGATGCTTAAGGGCGTTTTCGCTGTCCATCAGGCAGGCGGGACCACAGGTTTCGGTAAGCCCGTATACCTGCTGAATACCCACACCCATCTCGTGAAAAGTCTGCACCAGCGAGGGCGGTACCGGCGCAGCGCCGGTCATCATCCACTTCAACGTGGAGTGATCGAATTGCTGGTAATTGGGCACCTGCAACATGAAGTTCAGCATGGCAGGGACCGCCAAGCCGCTGGTGATTTTTTCCCGCTCAATAATTTGCCAGGCCGCTACCGGATCAAAAGAGCGCATCACCACCGAGGTAGCGCCCATGTATACATTCACGGCCAGCGGGGTCAGAGCGCCGACGTGGAACATGGGCAAGCAGGCCAGATAACGTTCGGGATCGTGGTAAACCGCAGTTCCGCCGATGGTCAGCAGGCCCCAGATCGAGGTGTGGTGGGTATGCACCACGCCCTTGGGCAGTCCGGTCGTGCCCGAGGTGTACATGATGTAGAGCATGTCGTGATCTGCGGCAGCAATGACCGGCTCGTCAGTGGCACTGGCATCACGAAAGCCTCGATAGTTCTCGGCAAAGTGCGCTTCTTCATCGTGGGTAACATGTAGCCACTGATGAATATCCGTTTTGTCCCCACGGCTGTGTAGGTCTGCGACGGTATCGACAAATTCGTTGTCGAAGATCAGTCGTGTGGTGCCACTATCTTTCAGGATGAACTCCAGTTCATCCGCCACTAAACGCCAGTTCAGGGGCACGACGACTGCACCGATTTTGGCCAAAGCGTAATAACTTTCCATGAACTCGCTGGAGTTCATCAGCAACAGACCAACTCGCTCACCCTTAGCAATGCCCGCGTTCACAAAGGCGTTAGCCAGTTGATTACAGCGCTCGTTCAACTCTCGATAGGTCAAGCGCAGGCTGCCATCGCTTTCCACATAGGCTTCTCGAGTTGGCGACAAAAATGCGCGTTTGGCTAAAAACAGGCCCAGATTGTTTTTCATATCAACTTCTCCCCTGTGACGTCGGACAATTCGCTGCAAAACCTAGTCTGTATTGTTGTGGAAAGTAGTCGGGGTTACCAGATGACGGGCACTGGACACAGGCAAATATTTCCGTATTCTTGTTCATCCTTTGTACCTGTACAAAAAAATTGTCATGCATACACCCGATGACCACTATCGAATAGGCAGTGTTGCCGCGCTAACTGGCGTTGCTATTGAACGTTTGCGCGCCTGGGAGCGGCGCTTTGGCTTCACGCCTGCCTATAAACAGGGGCGCACCCGATTTTACAGCGCCAGTCAGCTGGAACGGCTAAAAAAGATCAAACACCTGATCGATCGTGGACAGACGGTTTCCAGCGTTATCAACCTGACTGAATCTCAATTAAATCAGAGACTTAGTGACCAAACGGACGCCAGGCCAGCGACGCCGGACCCGTTCTTCTTGCATCCTCCGAAAGTGGGGTTAGTCGGCGCTAACTTACTTCAGCTAGAACAGCGTCAAGAACCCACGGATAGACTCAACATCGTTGCCCGTTGGGCAAATCTGGGCGCCTTACTGGCTCCTGAGCACCCCCAAGAACCGCCAGAAGTGCTGATATTGCAGGTGCCGGTTTTGAGCCTGCAAGAGATCAAGAGAGCGGAGCAAGCCCTACCCGGCTGCAAAATCATCAGCGCTTATCAATTTGCCACAGCCGCAGAGTTGAGCAGTTGTCAGTCTGCGGACATACCGGTCCTAAAATGGCCCTTAGATTGGCGAGAAATCGAATATACCTGCCTAGAAGAGTCGAAAAGGCATTTGAAAACAGTCGGTTATGTACCCCGACGCTACAGCGATGAAGAGTTGATCGCCTTGTCTGTGGGCGATGACGATCCCAACCAAACTACCCAGCATCTGGTAGAGGCCATTCATCAGATCAACGCCTTGTCTGAGTACTTACGCAGCTGCGCCGAGGAAAAACGGACAGGCTCCGCTGACGCTAACGCGTTGGGAGAAGCTTGCGGCGATGCTGCCTACGCTCGAACCTACTTGGAATCCGCTCTGCACAGCGTCACGTCCTCTGTCGCCAACCCCGGATCTGTGGCGGCCACAGGTGGGCAACCCGGGCCAAACCCCTCAAATCTGACCCATTAGAGTCAAATCTGTACAAAATCTGTAAATTTTTCAGAAAATTTACAAATTAGGGGTTGTTTTTGATCTTTTGTACTGTACATTCACGCCATTGAACCAGTTTCAGGCGTGCGAACAACTTAACTGTAACTCCTTACAACGTCCTTCCCCCAAAGAAAGATCAGTTGTTTTCAGATGAAATTTATCTGACACGCCTTTTTTATTCTCGCCCTGCCAGCAGTAAGTACCCCGAACCTAGTTTCAATCAGGTTCGCTGTGCTTGCTTGGCTTTTCACCCTCCAGGGCCGTTTTCCTTAGTGCAGTGGCGAAGCGCCGCCAGCCCCCTCGCCACCGCCGGATCCTTTGGTCTAAACCGCGAATTTCTGGGCTATTCGAACCGTTCTATCGAGCCGACATTCGCTAGCCAACCCCGTCGCATGAGGAATTCAGTACTCAGCCTTGGGAAAGCAGCTCCAGCGCGGCATCAGACAGCGTGGTCACCCCTTGCTTCTGGGCATCCAGATCCACGTCATGCCCCTCACCCATGGCGCCGACCAGATAGCGCTTGTATACACCTTGGTTGATGGCTGCCAAACGCCAGTGAGAGAACGCTCGATAGTAGTTGATGTCGCTTAGATCACGTCCTGTCTTTGCCGCGTAGCGCTCAGCCAAAGTTTCGCGACTGCAGAACCCGCCAGCGGAGGTCGGGGTTAGATCTTCTTCACGCTCTCCGGGCGAGACCCAAGAATTCAACAAGTAACCGACGTCAGCCAGGGGATCGCCCAAGGTGCACAGTTCCCAGTCCAATACCGCGCTGACCTTACCGTCGTTGGTAATCATGTTCCCTAATCGATAGTCCCCATGCACGATGGCAGAGCCAATCTGCTCGGGCATACGTTCGGCCAGCAATCGGGTGCTTTCGTCCATGGCGGGCACTTCATGGGTTTTGGTCGCTTCCCACTGGGTAATCCAGCGCTTCATCTGGCGCTGCAAATAGGCTTCTTTGCGACCCAAATCACCCAGTCCCACCGTGTCCGGATCGATTTGATGCAGCGCCGCTAACACGTCCACCACATGCAGACCCAGCGCCGCGCGGTTTTCCTCGCTTTGAGCAGCCGCGGCGTCGTGGTCATGCAGCACCGGGCCCGCCACAAAATTCATCGCATAAAAAGGCGCATCGTTAACGGAGGTGTCATCGCATAGGCCTACGGTACTGGCCACCGGCACCGCGGAGCCTTGCAGCGCTTGCACGATCTTATGCTCTCGGCCCATGTCGTGCGCACTTTGCAGCACATGACCCAGCGGCGGCCGCCGCAGTACATAGGCATTGCCGTCTTGGTCAGTCACCCTGTACGTAAGATTCGAATGACCACCCGCCAGCAGTTCAAAGTCCAGTGGCGTGGCAAGCCCCGGAATGCGCTCAGCAAGCCAAGCCGTTACGGCAACCACATCGATGCCTTCTATCCTCTCCATCAAGCCTCTCCTCTCAATGCCATGACAGCGTGGGCTGCCCTGTCTCAACTGGGTTTATTATCAGCGAATGATAGCCGCTTAACTCATGTAAATGGGAACGGATTCGTCCATCACCACGCCTGATCATACTGACCGGAGGGCCATTGGCGCTGTTGCGACCTCGGCACCGTGTCGTATCATCATCGACCCCAATCACCCCAGAGGCGCACATGCTTCGTTTGCTGCTGACAGTCTTATGCCTTACGCCTGTGGCCCTGCTTGCCGACGCTCAGGCCAGTGCCCACAAGGTCAGTGACTTTGTGCTGGCGGATCAGCACGGCACCATTCATCGGCTCTATGAGCTCAAAGACAAAGCAGCAGTGGTGATCATGATCCAGGGCAATGGTTGTCCGATTGTGCGCAACGCGCTCGGGGAATTCCGCGCTTTACGGGACACCTACACCGGCAAAGACGTTGAGTTTTTTATGCTTAACGCGAACTTGCAGGATCAGGCCGACGCCATTTTGCGCGAAGCCCGCACCTATGGGATTGATCTGCCAGTTTTGCACGATAAAACCCAACAGGTGGGTGAGTCGCTGAATCTGATTCGCACCGCTGAAGTGTTAATCATCAACCCAGAGAACTGGTCTATTGCCTATCGCGGCCCCATAAACGACCGCCAAGGCTACGAACGACAAAAACCACAAGCCACCCATCATTATGCGGCTGAGGCTATCGACCGCGTGGTGGCAGGACTGCCGGTTGCTGAACCTAGACGCGAGACCCTGGGTTGTCTCATTAATTTTCCCAAACGTCAGTACGCGCCAAATGCGCCATTGTTAGGCGGCGCATAGACCCCTTACTCGGCGCCGGCCCGGGGCTAAACAGGTATCGCTAAAGAGCGCGCCAAAAGCCCTGGTGACTGGGATCCAGTTTCACCCAAACCTCACAACTGGCGTGCCAACATTTTCCGCTCTGGAATCGACTGAGCAAATTTATGGAACGGCAATACGACATCATCGTCTGGGGCGCTAGCGGTTTTACCGGCAAGCTCGTGGTGGACTATTTAGCGACCCAGTATGGGGCGAGCAATCTCAAATGGGCGGTGGCGGGCCGCAACGAGGCCAAGCTGAAACAAGTGCTCGGTGGCCGAGACATACCCATTGTGCAGGCAGACAGCAATGACCGGGACTCGATCCACCGTCTTGTGCAGCAAGCCAGGGTCATTCTCACCACCGTGGGACCTTATGCTCGCTACGGTTCGTCCTTGGTCGAGGCCTGTGCGGAACATGGCACCCACTACTGTGACCTCACCGGCGAGGTGCACTGGATGCGCGAAATGATTACTGCCCACCAGGACGCAGCTGAAGCGAGCGGTGCGCGCATTGTGCATACCTGCGGCTTCGACAGTATTCCTTCGGATCTGGGCGTCTACTTTTTGCAAAAGCACATGCTCGAAAAACATGGCGTGCCTGCCCGACAAATCAAATATCGGCCCCGGGGATTTAGCGGCGGCTTCAGTGGTGGCACCATCGACAGCATGATGGCGATGATGGAGAAAGCCAAAACCGATAAAACCATCTTCAAAACCCTGGCGGATCCCTACGTCTTGAACAACCGTACCCGAGGCATGGACGGACCGGATCGCAACAGCGCGTACTTCGACGAAGACTTCGACTCCTGGATCGGGCCATTCATTATGGCCAGCGTTAATACTCGCGTCGTGCGCCGCAGTGCAGAACTGCTCGACGGTCTGTACGGACCAGATTTTCAGTACAACGAAGGCACTCTGACCGGTAAGGGTGCCGGAGGATTTTTGGGCGCCACCGGCGTTGGCGTCGGTTCCGGCATTTTTGCTGGGCTGGCTGCCATGTCACTGACCCGCCCCTTGCTGCAAAAATTCCTGCCCAAACCCGGCGAGGGACCCACCGAGGAAGCCATCAATAACGGCTTTTTCGATATCGAGTTACTGGGCCTGCATCCCAGCGACAGCAGCAAGAACATGCGCATCAGGGTCAAAGGCGATAAAGATCCTGGCTATGGTTCCACGTCGAAAATGATCGCAGAAAGCGCCCTCGCTCTGGCCCAGGATGACTTACCCGTTGCAGGCGGATTTTGGACGCCAGCCTCGGCAATGGGTGACGCGCTGCTCAAGCGATTGCCGCAAAGCGCAGGCGTCACCTTTGAGGTGATCGAAGGCTAGCTCGGAGGCTGAGAGATTCAGCTCCGATCCAACTTACCAAGTGTCAACATTGGGCCGCTTCTTGCCTTCTCGCCTTGGCTTGGCAGGAATAGACCTCAGCCCGCGCACGATCCAGTGCCGGGTTTCGGCAGGGTCAATGACGTCGTCCAATTCAAAATGGGACGCCATGTTTACGGCCTTGCCGCGGCGGTACATGTCTTCCACCATCTTTTCGTAGGCCGCCGCTCGCTCATCAGGATCTTCAATGGCTTGCAGCTCTTTGCGATAGCCCAACTTCACCGCGCCCTCTAGCCCCATGCCACCAAACTCCCCAGTGGGCCAGGTCACGGTAAACAAGGTGGCCTTGAAGCTGCCTCCAGCCATGGCTTGCGCGCCTAAGCCATAGCCTTTGCGAGTAATCACCGTCATCAACGGCACATCGATGTTCGCGCTGGTGACAAACATACGGGCCGCATGTCGCACCACGGCGGTTTTTTCGATTTCTGGCCCGACCATGATCCCCGGGCAGTCGCACAACGAAAGAATGGGAATATCAAAAGCGTCACACAGCTGCATAAAGCGAGTGCCTTTGTCCGCGCCGGGCGCGTCTATGGCGCCGGACAGGTGGGCCGGATTGTTGGCAATCACGCCCATGGGCCGCCCTTCCACACGAATAAAGGCGGTGATGATCCCAATGCCCCAGTGTTCGCGAAGCTCCAACACCGAGCCAATATCTGCAATGCCTTCAATCACCTTGCGTATGTCGTAATAGCGCAGTCGATTTTCGGGCACGATAAATCGCAACTCTCTTGAATCTGGGGCTTCCCACTCATCGACGCTGCCCTGGAAATAGGACAAATACTGTCTGGCTTTCTCTACCGCCTCAGCTTCATCTGCCACCTGAATGTCTACCACGCCATTGGGCACTTGCACATCCATGGGGCCCACTTCATCTGGGGTAAACACACCTAGACCGCCGCCTTCAATCATGGCCGGGCCGCCAATACCAATGTTAGACCCTTGCGTTGCAATGATGACGTCGCAGCAACCTAACAGCACCGCGTTACCGGCAAAACAGCGGCCGGTTGTAATACCCACCGTGGGCACCAAGCCAGACAAGCGCGCAAAGTAGGTAAAAGCGAGGCAGTCCAAGCCTGCCACTCCAGACCCATCGGTATCTCCGGGCCGCCCCCCGCCGCCTTCCGCAAACAGCACCACCGGTAGCTGAAACTGCTCGGCCACTTCGAACAGGCGGTCTTTTTTGTCGTGATTCTTCATGCCCTGGGTGCCGGCAAGCACCATGTAGTCATAAGACATAATCATGGCTCGGCTGCGGTCCTCTTCGAACAAGGCACCGTTAATCTGGCCCAGCCCGGCGACCATGCCGTCACCAGTGGTATTTTTGATCAAATCCTCAATCGACCGTCGTCTGCGCTGACCTGCCAAAACCACGGAACCGTATTCAATAAACGTCCCCTCGTCGCAGAGGTCGGCGATGTTTTCACGGGCTGTGCGCCGACCGGTGGCGTGTCGCTTGGCCACGGCATCGGGCCGGTTTTCGTCTAAGCCAGCGCCTTTGCGATCAAAAACCTCCTGCAGGTCAGGCCGGATATAGTCCAGATCCAGATCTTCACTGGCTTCCTCGTCAGCAGCAGCCACATCCTGTTCCCGCAGCACAATGAGTGGGTGCCCTTCGAACACAGTGTCTCCCGGAGCCACGCCCAGTCGTTCTACAACGCCGCTGATGTCCGCGCGAATTTCGTGCTCCATCTTCATGGCTTCCATGACCAGCACCAGCTTGCCTGCATAAACCTCGTCGCCGGGCTGCACATCAAAGCTCACTACCGTACCCTGCATGGGGGCAGCGATAGCTGCCTCGCCGCTGCCCAATTGCTCTGCCACCAAGGCCACCTCTGGGCCAACTTGGGGTACAGCGCTACCGCCGCTTTTACCGTGTTCAAGCACCGCCAAGGGATCGTTACTTTTCGCCGCAGCTCCCGTTTGCGCCTGTTGGGCGGCATCAGCCTGGGCTGGCGCTAATTCCATCAAGTGCTCGTCTAGGTATCGCGTCGTGAAACGATTTTCCTGAAAAGCCTGATCCGACAGGATGTTCTGCAACAGCGGAATGTTGGTTTCTACGCCGTCAATGGAAAAGTCCCGCAATCCCCGTTGGGCCCGCACAATGGCGTCGCCATAGTCCTTGGTTGGGGAGTAGCAGATCAGCTTGGCCAACAACGAATCGTAGTTGGGGTTGGTGGTATAGCCCGGGTAACCGTAGGTGTCCGTACGCAAGCCGGGGCCTGTGGGTACCGAGAATTGGGACAGGCGGCCGCCGGTGGGCTTGAACTCGCCACTGGGGGTGACCACCTCCGTGTTCACCCGCAATTGAATGGCGAAACCGCGAGGGTCGGGAATGTCCGTCTGCACCAGCCCCACGTCCGCCAAACTGCGTCCGGCAGCCACGTTAAGCTGGGCACGCACCAGATCCACGCCGGTGACTTCTTCCGTCACCGTATGCTCGACCTGCAAGCGCGCATTGGCTTCGATGAAATAATGCTGGCCGGTTTTTTCGTCTAACAAAAACTCTATGGTGCCGAGTCCGCGATAATTAACGGCCGCTGCCAACTTCACCGCATCCGCGCACAGAGTTTGCCGCACCGCCGAATCCAGCGTGGGGCTTGGGGCGATCTCAATGACTTTTTGGTGGCGGCGCTGAACGCTGCATTCGCGCTCCCACAGGTGGCTGACCGAACCGCTGCCGTCACCAATAATCTGCACCTCTATGTGGCGAGCTTGCTCAACCAACTGCTCCGCATACAGGCCATCGTCGCCAAAAGCTGCCTTGGCTTCAGAGGCGCAGCGCGCGTAGGCATCGCTGAGTTCGTCAAGGTTCGTCACCACCCGCATGCCGCGACCGCCGCCCCCGGCGATTGCTTTGAGCAAAATACCGTCGGTTTGATGACGCTGAAAAAACTCTCGAGCCTGATCTTCGCTGATGGCTTCAGTGGAACCCGCGACCACTGGTACGCCATTGGCTTCGGCCAGCGCTCGGGCTTTGGCTTTATCGCCAAACTCCGCCAGAGTCTCTACGCTGGGGCCAACAAAGGTCATCCCGGCGGCCTCCACCGCGGCAGCAAAATCCGCATTTTCACTGAGAAAACCGTATCCAGGATGCACTGCATCACAACCGGCTTTCTGTGCTGCGGCGACCATGCCGTCGATATCCAAATAGGCCGATGCACCCCGACCTGTCAAAGCTATGGCTTCCGCGCCTTGGGTAACATGAGCGGATTGCGCATCGTCTTCGGCAAAAACCATCACCGGGATCAGGCCCACCTCTTCTGCGGCTCGGGCAATACGTATCCCAATTTCCCCGCGATTAGCTATTAACAGCTTTTGCATGGTTCTCTCCTCTTATCCCCAGCGTTTTTTATAAATTCAGTTGTCTGCGCACATCGCTCAGCGCCTCTATCGTCGCCAGAGCCTCGCTCTGATCCGATGACACATTACGCACGATGATGTCGGTAAAGCCCGCTTCAGCAAAACTCGCAAACTGCTCGGCAACGGCGCCAGGCTCCCCGCACACCAACGACTCCTCGGGAAAACCCCGATAGCCCCTAGCCACAGCCTTGGTTTTAAACGCCGCTGCGGTTTTTGCATCGCCAGCGATAAAGACATCTCTGCGCAGGGCGATGGCTCTGGGTTGGCGATGATGCTCAGCGCAGGCCTGTCGATATTGATTGAGCTGATCCTTGGCCTGTTGTGGCGTGGTGGACGGTGTGCCCAGCCACCCCTCGGCCATGCGCGCGGTGCGATTGATGGCTGCTGGGGCAGAGGCGCCGATCCACACTTCAATTTCTTGTGTCGGCAGAGGACCTATATGGGCGTTTCGTAGCTGCCAGAAACGGTCATGATTGACGGTTTCTCCAGCCCACAGGCGTCGCATTATGGACAGCGAGTCCTCAAACATGGCGGCACGCTTACTCATGTCTACGCCCATGCCCGCACTTTGATCCGACAAGCCACCGAGCCCGCACTGCATGATGAAGCGGCCAGGCATGATGGCCGCGAGGGTAGAAATTTGCTCCGCTAACAACACCGGATGCCACAGCGGCAGCAGAAACAGCGCCCCGGCGGGCTTGTTGTGCCAATGGGCTAACATGCGCCCCAGGATTGGGGCATTTTGGTAGTAGGCATGATCGGTAACGTGATGATCGCCCACAAACAAGCTGTCCAAATCTGCTTGGCGAGCCGCCTCAGCGCGCTCGATCATGTAGCGCGCGCCAGTGGCCGGGTCTGCAACCCGATAAGCCGATTGAATGGATATGCCGATGCGCATGAATTGCCTCTTAACCTTTGTCCTTGCTTTTGATTGTGCCTGTGCCTATGTCTGTTCTTGTGCCTTTGACCGCGTCTCTGTCCTTGACGGTGTCTAGGCCGTTGCCCGTCGCGGTAGATCCACGGCCAGGCTCAAGGCGCTTTGCTCGCTGGTCTGATGTGCCACCAATTCCCCTGCGGTAAATAGTAAGTCTAGTACCAAGGGCTTTGTCTCGCCTTGGCCGGTCAATATGCCGTGTTCCAGCACCTGAGGTAACCAAATGGCATCATCGGCCCACATCTGCTGGTAGGGAATATCGCTCCTTGGACACCAAAACGGCTTCGCTTCTGGCGTTTCCACCATTTGACCTTGATAGTCCTTGGCGACAAAAACGTAGCCCAACCACTGGGGGCCGTCCTGTTCCACAAAACGCAGTTCCGCGGCACAACCCAGTGGCTCCGCAACCAAACCGGTTTCTTCTAACGTTTCTCGACGCGCACACTGCAGCAGTGATTCTCCGACCTCCCACTTGCCCCCGGGCCCATTGACTTTGCCTTTGCCGTGACCGGTTTTTTTTTCGATCAGCAGCACTTGGTCATGAACAACGAGGAACAGTAGCGTGCCGATCATTTCCGGTTGCCAGTGTTCGCACCAGGGTGTCTGGAGTGTCAGCAACGAATCTATCCCGCGTCGTATCGAAGCTGTAGCTGCGCATAAAGTTCATCGGGCAACTCTTGAGCAGGCACGGTCAGATCTTCAAGCACTTCGATCAAATGTTCGTTGTCCTCGCGGCCATTCCACAGTTTGCGATAGTCGCCGGTTTTATAGCCGTTGCTCTGACGAAAACGATTCAGCACGTTCTTGCCAATGTACAGAGCGTACAGTTCTGCCAGATCCATCGGCAGCGCCGCCATCGCATCCAGAAACGAAGGCAATTCGAAAGAGCGCGTTTGTAAGCACGACGCCGCCAGCGCCTCGATTGCCAAGCGGAAGGACTCGGCCTGGGCCTCAGGCGTTGCCTCTTGCATGGGCTCTACTGCGGCAAGAGCGTCGGCTATCTCTGGAGTCACCGTATCCTGACGCAGCATTTCGCTCAGCGCGAAATGCCAGATGTCCACCAACTCCAGCTTTACCTGATCCAAATCTGGGTCCTGTTTTTTCCACCACTTCCAGCCGAAATGATCCAGCATC
>JAYOSS010000025.1:0-20918 GCA_038139355.1 Gammaproteobacteria bacterium | reverse complement strand
AGAGCCAATAATGGCGAACCAGCGGACGCGGGTTCAACTCCCGCCGCCTCCACCACTCTTTTGCGGTTCGACGCAGCAAACGCTATTGCCGCTGACTCCTGACTTTTGCGACCCTTTGATCATCCAGACCTGTACATGATCTTTCTTCACTAAAACGAATCAGGCCGTTAGCCGGAACACGGACTAAAGGCCATTGCCTTGCCTCCACCACCCCAGTAACAATGCCCAAAAGCAAATTCCAAAGACCCGGAGAACGTGATGCCAATAAAAAACGTATTCAAAGAACTTAAGACACTGACCCAATCCATCGAAAATCTCTCAGTTACAGAATTTATCCAAGAGCAAGAGGCCAGTGATGACGTGCTGCTTCTGGATCTGCGAGAACTCCAAGAACGGGTGGATCTGGGCACCATACCCAACTCGAAGCACGTACCCAGAGGGATGCTGGAATTTTGGGCAGATCCGTCCAGTCCTTATTATCGAGACTTCTTTACTGGTGAAGATCAGAGAATCGTCGTGTTCTGTGCTGGCGGCGGGCGATCTGTTTACGCCACCCTGGCGCTCAAAGATATGGGCTATCAAAACGTCGCGCACATTGCTGAGGGTTTTCGCGGCTGGAAGGAAAGCGGCAATCCCATCGAGGATGTGGCAGCTACCAGTCGCTGGGTAAGACGATAACGCCCGGCCACAGAACCTGGCCTGAATCGTCTTTAGGTGATTCGCCCGGCTAGGGGCGAATTCTCCGGCGGGGGTATATCTGCCCTATCGCCAAGCGTGTTAACTTCTTTGCCTACAGCAGTCAGGGGAGAGGCCGCGTGACCACAGAAGTTCTATCCAAGCGAACCCTTTACGCTCATGGCACATTGGGGATGCCTTTGGCGGTGATCGGTTATCCGCTATCGATTTGGATACCCGCCCATTACTCCGGCGGCCTAGGCATTAGCCTGGCAACCGTGGGCACCATTTTAATGCTGGCGCGTCTGACCGACGTGATTACTGACCCGCTGATGGGCGAGCTGTCTGACCGTTGGCGCACGCCCATCGGTCGCCGCCGCCCGTGGCTGATCATTGGGCCTCCGGTCATGATGATCGGTGTTTACAATTTGTTTATGCCCGACTCTGGCGTGGGCATTGCCTATTTTCTGTTCTGGCTCACCGTGTTCTTTGTCGGCAGCACCATGATCGCCCTACCTCATCGGGCTTGGGGCGCTGAACTGTCGGGTGATTACCATCAGCGCAGTCGCGTTACCGCGGCCCGAGAAATCTACGTTCTTATTGGTCTGATGATCGCTGCTGCGATTCCTATGATCATCGAAATTCTGGCCGACGGCGGCAGCAGCGTTGGCCAGGTGTTCAAAACCCTGTGGGATGATGCCCTCGGCGCGTTTGCCGGGGATTTCCGCGAAAAGAAAATCGTTGATCGAGCCACCCTAACCGGCCCAGTGCTGGAGGGCATGGCGTGGGCCATCATCGGCATCTTGCCTGTCTGCGCCTTTATTGTGCTGGCCCTGGTGAAAGAACCGCCACCGGTACCCGGCGAGACTCGACCCAAGATCAGCGAGGGTCTAAAACTCGTCATGAAGAATGGCCCCATGCTGCGGGTGCTGGCCATTGTGCTGTTAGTGCACTTCGGTGAATCGTTCCGCAACGCGGTATCGCTGTTTTTTATCCGCGATATCGTCGGCGTGCCAACCATTGGCGCGGCCTACTTCTTCTATTTCATCGCTGGACTTGGAGCCATTCCATTTTGGCTGTGGCTGGGTCGAAAGATCGGCAAGCACCGGGCCTTTATGTGCACGCTCATTACGGTGGCGGCGGTCAGCGGCGCGAATCTTTTCCTGGGCTACGGCGACTACTCCATTTTCTTTTTGTTGTTTGTCGTGAAGGGCTTTTGTTTTGGCGGTCTGCAATTTTTGCCCATTGCGATGTTGGCGGACGTGGTGGACGTGGACTCGGCCCGCAGCGGCGGTCAGCGGGCTGGCGCTTACTTCGCCTTCTTAGGATTCTCAGAAAAAATCGCCATTGCCTTTGGTACCGGGGTGTCCCTGAACATTGTTGGACTGTTGGGATTCAATCCGTCTGGCGGTGTGGCGGCCAGCACCGAGGCTGGGGTACTGGCCCTGCGCATGGTTTATTGCCTTGGCCCGATCTTCTTCTATGGTTTGGCCATGAAGCTTATTTGGTCCTATCCGCTAACGCCCCAGCGGCACAAGCGCCTGCAAGAGCGTTTGGCGCGTCGCAATGCACGGCTGGCGGCTAAAGCCGGGGGAACGTAAACCCGGCTCCCTAGATTGGAGGCCCGGCAGAAAACCTGGGCCGAAGGTCTGGGCAGAGGGTCTGACCAGAAGTTTTAGGCCAAAGCACTTAGATCAAAATGCTTGGATCGTGGACGTTTGGGCCAACAGACCCAAACGCGTGAGCTGAGTTATTTCGGCCCCGAACTCAGACCTTGGCTGCCGATGCCCACTGGGGCGCTGATACCACCAGCCCGGGCCTTGCCCACAACGTCTCTCAGCGTGAAGGGCGCGTTCAGTGATTCGGCCTGAGAGTTGGGACCCAGCTCGCCTACCCGATGATATTCCCCACGATCTGCGGCCAAACGAAAATCCACTAGGGCGCCTGCCGCCTCGTCGGGTAAGCCTCGGGCGCCGAAGCCATGGCCCTCGTTGGTTTGCGTGCCGGTGGTAGCCTGATAACCCATTCGGTGCAGCAACTTGGCGCTAGCCCGCTGTAGCACCTCGGGACGAACCGACAGCATCCAGTTTTCTTGCTGGCGAAGCCACGGCTTCTGCATGGCGTTGAGCATGACAATTCTGGGCTCGTCGGTGTGATTGATGCCAGTGCCGTGCAACACCCGGCCGTCAATGATGACCATGGTTCCGGCCTTAGCATCTAAATTGATGGCCGGAGGCAGCTTGCCAACAGGCTTGCCTTGGCGCACCGCATCAGCCAAGACCTTATGGCTGCCCGGAATCAGCAAGGTGCCGCCGTTTTGCTCATCCACGTCGGTGATGGCGGTCAAAATGTTCACCATCATCGGACTGGTTGAGTCCAAGTCATTGCCTTGATCTTGGTGCAGGGCCTGAGGCACACCGCCGCGCAGAGAAATGGCGGCAATCAGCGAATTACAAATCCAACCCGGACCCAACGCTTCGGTGACCAGTTGTTCGACTAACGGCCCACCTTGAGCAGCATCGGGATGCTGTTCGATGAACAGTTCAAAGCATCGCCCTTTATTGATGCAGCTATTGATGTTTTGGCCGCTTGGCGTGCGCTGAGCAATTCCCGCCAGAGTCTCGCCCTCGGCTTGCTCGAGCACGCGCTGACGCATGTCGGCCACCTGCTGGTCTGACATGGCACCTTCGACTTTACAGTAGCCCCACTGCACCAAGTCCGCTCGCAGCTGATCTATATCTTTAGTGGCTTTGGGCAGATCAAAGTCCTGCCAGTAGGGGTGCTTAGAGCCAATGGTGGTGTCGTAATAAGAGCCGGGTTTGAACGTCCAATTACCCCAATCGCTGCGGCGCTGAGGCGGCACAAAATAGATCTCAGGATTGTTGGCCAGCACCGAGGCCATGGGCTCTTTGGACGTATTCTCTTGCTCATAAATACGCCGCTCCGCCGCTGCATGCTGGGCGATAAATTGCGGGTCGAATTCGTTTGGTATGTGGCTCATCTGCTATCCCTCCCCAAGTCCAACATGTGCGGGAACTCCTGCGAAACTCATGGCATGCTGGAACACGCTAGCCAATATCCACAAAAAACCAAAGGAGAACAACGTGAAAATCGGCATCGCCATGATGAGTCATGAAACCAATACCTTTTCACCGGTAGTCACCGATTTGGATCGCTTCTCCGGTGGCCACGGCATTCCCCTGCGGGGCGAGGCGGCGTTAAACATCTATCGGGGCACCGCCTCTTGTTTGGGTGGCTACATCCAAGTAGCCGAAAGCCAGGACGTCACCATTGACATGGGTATCGCGGCCTCGGCGCCGCCCAGCGGTCCAGTAGAGGACGATGCCTACGAGTATATGTGTGATGCCATCGTCGAGTTATCTCAACGGGTGGATGCACTGCTTCTGGACCTGCACGGCGCCATGACGACCAAGAGCTACGACGACGGTGAAGGCGAGTTACTGCGGCGCATTCGGGCGGCAAGCCCGGAATTGCCCATTGCCATCTCGCTGGACATGCACGCCAACATTACCGAACTCATGGTGAGCAATTGCAATGTGCTTGCGGGCTATCACACCTACCCTCACATCGATATGGACAGCACTGCGGTGCGCAGCGCCGAGGCGTTTTTTGCCTTATTGAAGGGCGACGCCAAACCGGTACTGCGCTGGGGCAACGCCCCCATGCTGCCCCACGTCATGCGCCAAGGCACCGACGATGAACCCAATGCCAGCCTGCAAGCCCGGGCCATTGAACTGGAGCAAGCTGGATGTCTTGGCGTCAGCGTCTTTACCGGATTTCCTCACGCCGACATTAACGACGCCGGATTCAGCGTCGTGGCCATGACCGATGGTGATCCTGACGCGGCCCAAAACCACGTCAACGAGCTACTGAAAAGTGCCTGGGATTCAAGAGCCGACTTCGTTTACGACATCGAACCACTACCCACCTCGATGCAACGGGCCAAAGAGGCAGCGACCCAAGCCAGTGAAGGCCCCGTCATTGTGCTCGATCACTACGACAACACCGCGTCTGGGGGCACCATGGATACCACCGAGGTGCTCAGCGCTGTGCTTGAGGCGGGTCTGGAGCGGGTTGCGGTTTTTGGGTTTTATGACCCGGAAGTGGTGGAGCAAATGGCGGCGGCTGGCGTGGGCGAGACCGTCACCGTGACCCTTGGCGGCAAGCTGGACATGCCATCACTGACCGAGCAAAGCCGTCCCATTACCCTCACCGGTGAGGTAAAGCTGATCTCTAACGGCAAGTTTCAGGCTCAAGTTGCCATGGCCAGAGGCCTGACCATGAACATGGGCAAATCCGCGGTGTTATCCGTGGGTTCGGTGGACATTGCCATTATCTCTCGCCACATCGAACCCTATGACCCCGAGTGTTTTCGCAGCTTAGGCATGGAACCACTGGCCTATGACTACGTCATGCTCAAGAGCCGGATTCACTACCGAGTAGGATTTCGAGATTTGGCCAAAACCGTTATTGAGTGCGCTGGGCGGGGTGTTTGCACCTCAGACTACAGCCAGCTGACCTTCGACAAGGTGCGACGCCCGATATACCCCTTGGATCAAGAGGGTGAAGGCGCCAACGAGGCCTGGAACCTACCCCGAAATTGAGCAACGTCCCAGGTGCTCGATAGGGAAGCCCCGTTGACAGGCGGGCCTGAGGACTAGCTGCTCACCGCTTGGTCTGCATGAGCGCTCCGTCCACCGCGAATCAATCGGCCGGGCAACTGGCCGGTATGTTCGCCATCGCGATAGGTAACCACACCGCTGCAAATTGTGGCGCGATAACCTTGGGCACCTTGCACCAGGCGCTTACCGCCACCGGGCAGGTCATACACCATCTCGGGCTGCTCCAGCTTCAAGTTGACGTAGTCGATGACATTCAGGTCGGCTTTGAGACCCGGCTGGATCAAACCCCGATCGTTCAGGCCATAAAGTTCCGCTGTGTCTCGGGTCATTTTGTGCACGATGAACTCTGGGGACATGGTGGGCCCACGCTGTCGATCTCGGGTGAAGTAGGTGAGCATGTAGGTGGGTACGCTGGCGTCGACCAGCACACCGCAGTGGGCCCCGCCATCGGACAAGCCAAAGACACTGCGCGAATCTTCAATCAGTTCGCGCTGGCCTTCCAAATCACCGGCATAGCGACCGAACAGCACCAACAGCGGCGTACCCTGGGCCATGGTGTCCATCACCACCTCTAACGGATCTAGATTTTGGGCTGCGGCGATACTTGCCACGCTATCCGCGTCAGAAGGTTCGTAGCTCAGAGATTCGTCCATCACCCAAATGGTTTCGTAGTTGTTCATCATGCGCACCGCATCTTTGTTGCGGGGCAGGATTTTCTCCTCGGTAAGAATGCGTTGCCTAAAGGCTGGGTCCCGTAATTGTGCTTGGCGTTCAGCTAGGGGCAGGTGCTCAATTTCTCGATAGGCTGCGTGCTGACGCAGGGGGTTAATGGTGCCTTCTAGGGTCATCAGGATAGAGGCAGGGCGTGCCCCGACCTGGGGACGCAGCTCCAAACCGCTGGCTTGCAGATCGCTGGCCAAGGACCAGATTTTTTCCGACCCCACCGTCGTCAAGGTGGTAATCGGACGCCCGGTGCTGCGCACGATGTGCTCGATCCATTTCAATTCGTCGGTGTCTTCTAGCCAGTCAGAAATGATCTCAATGGTGCCGTGATCAACGTCAGCAAAGGCTTCGCCAATAGTGAGCATTTCTTCCGCTGAGGCATTGGTGCCTGGAATCAGATTGCCCGCCTTGTCCAGATGCCCGTAAAAACGCGATGTGGAAAACCCAAGAGCACCCTCCTGCAACGCCTGCCGGGTAATGTCGCGCATGGCTGCCATGTCCTGTTTGGAGGCATCGTCATAGCAGCGCTCGCCCATAACGTAGTGCCGCACGGCCACGTGGGGGACCTGAGCGCCGATGTCTACGGCATAGGGCGTATCGATGGCGTCGAGATATTCGGGGAACGTTTCCCAGCCCCAGGGAATACCGTCATGCAGCGCGGTTCCAGGAATATCCTCAACGCTTTCCATCAAGGACACCAACTCGCCTTCAGAACCGGGATGCACCGGCGCAAATCCAACACCGCAGTTGCCCATGACTACCGTGGTAACGCCATGCCAGGAGCTAGGTGTCACTTCCTTGTCCCAACACACCTGTCCATCGTAGTGAGTATGAATGTCCACAAAACCCGGCGTTACCAACAAGCCACTGGCGTCGATGTCTTCTTTACCCGGAGCAAGCGTACCGGCCGGAGCCACGGCGGTGATCGTCGCTCCGTTTACAGCCACATCTCCCTGAAATCGCGGCTGGCCCGAACCGTCAATAATGGTGGCGTTGCGAATTGTTAAATCATCCATAGCTGCTCCCCTACTCCCTTTTCGTCTTATCCAAGGCCTGAGCGACTCATTTGCTCAAACGCTGAAGCCTGCCCCAAACACCTTTGGGATTCGACGGCACGTTTTGGTTTACGTTGTTATGCCTTCAGCTGGGCTAATAAACAATCCCGAATCGACGCTAAGAAAAAGAACAACCAGTCAAGAATCACTGACAAGCAGTAGGCCCCCAGCGCTGTGAGGGTGCGCTAGGTGTGCTCTGACAGCTGGTCAATCATGATGCTAACCGCGTGTTCGTAGCCAGCCACCCCGAGTCCCGCAATCACACCGTCCACCGCTGCCGCCAGGTATGAGACATGACGAAAAGGCTCACGCAAATGGGGGTTGGAAATGTGTAGCTCGATCTTTTTGCCAGCATAAGCGCGCAAGGCATCATGAATGGCAACCGACGTGTGGGTATAGGCCCCGGCATTGATAATGATGCCGTCCACATCTGCGATGGCCTGCTGGATCCAAGTCACCAACTCGCCCTCGTGATTGGACTGGCGAAACGTCAGTTCGCTGACCTGGGGATAACCTTGCACCAAGGCCTGACAGCGCGCCTCGATATCAGCCAAGGTGTCGTAGCCATATATCTCGGGCTCCCGGCTGCCCAGCAAATTCAGGTTGGGGCCATTGATGACCAACAATTTAACGCTCATGAGCTTGCCGCCTCTGAGCTAGCAGCCAGCTGTCGGTGCAAGGCCTGAATGGCCAAGACATACCCTTGCAAACCGAAGCCGCAGAGCAAGCCAACGTTGCAGCCGCTGGGCCGTAACGGCTGGGACTGTGCGTCGACAAAGGGGTTTGATAAGTGCACTTCTATTATTGGCAGTGTTGACGGTGCATGCTCATCCAGCGCCCGAACCAGCGCCGCTGGGTAACTGGCGGCATCGGCGGCTTGGGTGCTTAACGGGTTGATGAGCAGTGCTGATGCGCTGGCCAGATCCTGCCGCAGCCACTGCACAATCTGCAGGTCATCGGCGCTTTGCCGAAAGTCCGGCTCCAGCGCTAAGTCCTGACAGGTACGGATGCAGGCCTGCTCAATAAGCTCTGGGGACACTTGGTCATAGCCTGCCTGTTGGATGGCAGAGGCCAGTCCGGGACCGTTTAACATCAGCACTTTCATGCCGCGAGCTTACTCTTCACACTGGGATAAATCGACTTGAAGCCTGTCCAGACAGCGGCTTCTTAGCCTGTTAACTTGTTCCGACGACGCATGCCCATGGGCACTAAGCGTTGGCTGACAAAGGTCATGACTCACAGATCAAGAGGTAACCCATGAAAGCGATGCAACTGTCTCAACCCGGCGGTCTCGACAACCTAAACGCCGCGGAACTCACCGCCAAAGACCCGCAACCTGGCGAAATTCAAGTAGCCGTCAAAGCCAGTAGCCTAAACTTCCATGACTACGCGGTCGTTGCCGGCATGCTTGCTGTAGAGCAGCACCGCATACCCATGTCCGATGGCGCTGGCGTGGTAACCGCCGTGGGAGAAGGGGTGACGGAATTCGCGGTAGGAGACTCGGTGCTGGGCTGTTTTTTCCCGAATTGGCAGGACGGCGATGCGGCCTATCAAAAACTGCTTGGGGTACCCGGCGACCACGTTAACGGTTTTGCCGCTGAGCAAGTCACCATGCGGGCCAGCGCGTTTACTAACATGCCGGCGGGCTACAGTTACGAGCAGGCGGCTACCCTTCCCTGCGCGGCATTAACCGCGTGGCGCGGTCTGATGGTGGAAGCGCAAATCAAACCCGGAGACGTCGTGCTCACCCAAGGCACCGGCGGTGTTTCGATCTTTGCCCTGCAATTCGCTAAAGCAGCCGGCTGCAAAGTCATTGCCACCTCGTCGTCCGATGCCAAGCTGCAACAACTCGACGCCTTAGGTGCCGACGCGCTGATTAACTATAAATCCACGCCGGACTGGGCCGCCGAAGCGCTAAAGCACACCAACGATCTTGGCGTAGATGTGGTGGTCGAAATCGGCGGAGCGGGCACGCTGCCCCAGTCCATTAACGCCGTTCGGGTGGGCGGCCATATTTCGTTGATTGGTGTACTGGCGGGGTTCGAAGGCAATGTGCCCACCGCCGCTTTGTTCTCAAAAAATGCGGCGCTCAAGGGCATTACCGTGGGCAGCCGTAAGCAACAGCAGGACATGATCGCAGCCATTGAGGCCAATCAAATCCAGCCGGTGATCGACAGCACCTTCCCGCTGGAGCAATTGGCAGACGCGTTTCGTCACCAAGAATCCCAGCAGCACTTTGGCAAAATTTGCGTCGCGATTTGAGCCGGTTACCGGGCGGGGATGCTCGCCCTAACCTGCCAGGTGTTCCTCTTGCCTTCGCTGCCACCTGCTATGTCATCTTCTCTGCGGAATAACTCTGAAACCCAACAACGGAGCTAACCCATGACATCATCATCGCCCTGGATTCCACCTCTGGCCCCTGAACTGGTCGCCACCATTGAGGGCTTCGGGATATCCATTGAGCCCTTGGATCCCATTGGCGCCTTGGTGCAAGGATTGGATCTTTCTTCGTCCCCTGAGCCGCCTGCAGCCGTGGTTCAGGCGTTAGAACAAATCATGGCTGAGCGCGGATTCATTGTGTTCAGACATACAGCGCCGCTACCCAGCCATGACTTTTTGCGGGTGAGCTGCTGGTGGGGCGGCAAAACCCTGCACAGCACCCACGGGGTGCATCCGGCGACGCCGGGGGGCAACCAACACATTTTTCGGCTGTCTAACGATACCGCCCAGGGCATTTTGGGTGTGGGTCCCCAGTGGCATAACGATGGCAGCTTTAATTTGGACACGTTCTCCCACGCGGGTTATCACATGGTGCGTCGCGCCGAAGCCGGGGGCGGTACCTACTTCGCCCATCAAGCCGCCGCCTTTGACGCCCTGACCCAAACACAACGCGAGCATTGGAGCCGACTGTGCTCAGTCAATGCCACCTCTGGCGTGGTGCATCCGCTGGTGCACGATCACCCCATATCCGGGCGCAAAAGCGTTTGGCTGCATCTGGGCATGACCGGCGCCGTGATCGAAAAATCCCCCGACATGGATGCCTTTTATTTGCTGGATGCCGACGAGCTGCGTCAGCTTTGCCGTGATTACAACGATGTTTTGGATCAGGGCTTAACCGAAGGCTATGCCTTGGCGTTCGAATACGAAGAAAACGATTGCGTGTTTATCGACAACTTAGCCGTGGCGCATCGAGCTGCCCCGGAAGCCCATCGTTCTCCCCAAGAGCAAGGCCTGCGGATTTTGCATCGCAGCACCGTTAAGGGGGTGCATGACTTAAGACCGGGCTTTGGATTGCCGCCGCATTTGAACATCTACGGGCCCAGTCCCCTGGGCGAGGGCGTCTGGCAAGCCGGTGGTCTGGGTTTTCGCTGGGACGACGAGATCGCTATGCAAAACTAATCGGCTGCGTTCACCTTCATGGAGCCGTATGTATAATGAATGTCATTAACTAAGCAGTGGAACCCCATGGACATACTTCGCACGCCGGATCATCGCTTTGCTGGATTGAAGGATTACCCCTTCGCTCCCCACTACACCACCATCAAAACCCACGATGGCAGCGACCTACGTATTCACCACTTGGATGAAGGACCCAGCGACGGCCCCGTTGTGCTGTTGATGCATGGCCAGCCGGTGTGGAGCTATTTATACCGCCACGTGATCCCTCTGCTTACGTCAGCAGGTATGCGCTGCGTCGCACCGGATTTGGTGGGCTATGGAAAGTCCGACAAGCCGGCAGCGATGACGGACTACAGTTACGAGCGCCAAGTGGAATGGCTGGGCCAATGGCTAGAAGCCAACGACTTCAATGGCATTACCTTCTTTGGCCAAGACTGGGGCGGTTTGGTGGGTCTGCGCCTGGTGGTCAACCACAGCCAACGATTTGCGCGGGTGGTGATCTCCAATACCGGGCTGCCCTACAACCCCGAGGTTCCGGACGGGCTAGTGGCTCAAATCGAGGATTTTCGCGCCAATCAGCCCACGCCCAATCTGCTGCAAATGCAGCGGGCGGTTTCATCCATGGGCCAGAATTCCCATCCGGCAAGCAAATTCGCCTACTGGCAAAAATGGTGCTGGGAAACTGAAGACCTACCCGTAGGCATGCTGATGTCCTTGATGCTTGAGCCCCCTTCCAAACCGATTCAAGCGCTGAAATTTGTGCTCAACCGACTGGGGGTGACCTCGCCGCTGCCCACGGATCTGGCCAAAGCCTACGAGGCGCCGTTTCCTGATCCCAGCTACAAAATGGGGCCCAGGGCCATGCCCAGCCAAGTGCCGACCCTGCCCACCTCGCCGTCTTTGGAACAGCAACGCCAGGCCTGGGAGTTTTTCTCCACCTTCGAAAAACCCTTTTTGTGCGCTTTTGCGGATGACGACCCAGTGACCCGAGGCGGCGAACAGCAGTTTTTACAAAAAGTGCCGGGGACCAAAGATCTGCCCCATACCACCATCAAGAATGGCGGGCACTTCGTGCAAGAAAATGCACCAGAGCAAGTAGCCCAAGTGATTCTCGATTTGATCCGCACCACCTAAGCCAAGTACCGTACAGGTATCGAGGCGGAATCTCGCCGCCTCGGTTACCGATTTCGCGCTCATCCAACACCATAGGTCTGAACACGATAAGCCAATGATTTGGCTGGGTGCCGCACCAGTTCGGTGCGCTGGACCCGGACTTAGGGCGCTGACGGTGCACTTTGTCGCCTCAATCGTGCTGACATAATCGGCCCATCGCGCTTTGGCCCCTCAACAAAAATGGCATGCAATTTGCTGCTCAATCGTTAGTCAGTTAATCGGTCATCGATTTTGAACACGATCCAAAGTCACATGCGCAGCTTCAGGACACGCTGTCTGATGTTTACGGATTTGGACGGCGCGCTGCTGGACGGGTGCTGGGATATTCGTGGCGCGGGAGCCGCCATGGACACCCTCCATGAGCTGGGCTGCATCTGTATACCCGTTGCCAGCAGAACCCAACCAGAAATGGACGAACTCAACAAAGCGCGCAAATTCCCATCGCCCTACATCTTCGAAAACGGCACCGGCATACGCTGGCCGTCGGACACTCAGCCCCAGTGCTTCGGGCGCAGCGCCGGGGAAATTTACGACTTGCTCGATCACATTCGGGAGGAACACGGCCTCCACTATCGGTCCCTACGCGACATCAGCAGCGAGGAACTGCAAAACATCACCGGATTGGACGAAGCCACGGCCTCGGCGGCCAAACAACGCATCGCCAGTGTCCCATTGGTGTGGGAGGACAGCCCCCAAGCCTTAGCGCGCTTTACGCAGATCCTTGGATTTATCGGCCTACAGGTGGTTTGCGATCGTCAATTTGAGATTGTCAGCGATGCTAGCTGCAGCAAGGCCTTGGCCATGCAGACCGTCATTGCGCATTTTTGCGGCGGCCACGGCAAACCAAAAATCATCGCTTGCGCCAACCCAGATCACGGTTTGGAGATGTTGGCCCAGGCGGATATCGCCCTGCTCTTTTCCGACCCAAAAAACAACAGCCTAACCTTGCAACATCCTTGTCTGCATCGCTATCCCGCCGGGGACCACAGCGCCTGGTTGAACGCAGTGCGGCAAGCGTTGGAACTTCAGACCCTATCCACCGCTGCGTGGGACGCCGACCCAACCGAAACATGATCTACTGCCTTCATTGTAGACCGGGATAGACACAGACGTACTAGTACAACCACATTCACCCTCGCTGCACCGGCTATGGCCCTCCCACTATGAGTGGCTTTAGAATCCCCACCCACTTGAGCAGTCGAGAACATGGTGGAATCTGTAAATCACATCAGCGACGTAAACTTTCGCTCTGAATGCCCAGTGTGCCGAACCTTAGATCTGGTGGGCGACAAGTGGACGCTATTGATTATGCGCGACGCGTTATTTTTGGGCGGCAAAACCTTTGCCGACTTCGCTGGTGGCAACGAAAAAATTCCGACGAATTTGCTGTCCGATCGGCTCAAGAAACTTGTGTCCGCGGGACTGCTGCGCAAACACCAGTACCACGACAAACCCCCTCGCTACGAATACTTGCCGACGCCCCTTGCCGACGAACTCAAGCCCCTGCTGGAGGCCATGCGAGCTTTTGGCGAGAATCATCTGGAAGGCCGAATTCCTGACGAATTGCTGTCTTTAGGCTAACCCAGCGAATCACCCACGCTCCATCCTTACCGCACTGACCGCCTCCAGACTGACGGCCGGGAACCATCGGCACGGGTTACAACAACGTCTTTAGGTCGTCGGCGATGGTATTGCAGGCTTGCTGAGCCGCTTTACTGACCCGACCCAAGATCAAAAAACTGTGGGGCAGCGATGCAAAGCAATGGTGCACTACCCTGTTACCCGCGACGCCCAACGCTTCGGCGTACGCGTTCCCCTGATCACGGATGGGATCCAGACCACCGGTAGCCACTACCGCTGGAGGCAAGCCCGCCAGATTCGGGTTATCCAGCGGATTGGCCCAAGGATGGTCGATGTTCTTATCGCCCGGAAAAACCATGGCGTTGAAAAACTCCATGGTCGCTCTACTCATGGGAAACACCTCGGAGCAGCTTTGCACAGAACCCTGATCTTCCAGCTTCGGCGACACCCATGGATAGGCCAGACACACAGCCACCGGTTGCTGGCCGCCTCGATCACGAAGTTCATGACTGAGAGCCGCGCTGATCATTCCTCCCGCGCTGTCCCCCGCCACGGCGATTCGCCTAGGGTCAACGCCTAGAGCACTGGCCTGCAGCTGAACGTAATCCCAAAACGCCAAAGCGTCTTCGATCGGCGCGGGGAATTCATGCTCTGGGCACAACCGATAATCCAGCGAAAACACTTTGGCGCCGCAGCGCTGGGCCAGTAACGAGCAGAAGTGATTATTGGTCAGATGATCCATGATGACCAAACCGCCTTGATGAAAAAACAAAATGCCAGGGGCATTTTCGGCAACGCCGGACGGCGTATACGAACGGACTTTCAGTGGGCCTGGGGGGCCGGAAAATTCAAAATCCTCTACCACCACTGTACTGACCAAGGGCAAGGCCGCCGGATCGAAGGACTGACCCATGCGACGATATTCTTCCAAAGTCGCGGGTTTGGGCCCCGGGTTCTTCGCGGCTAGGTTAGCGACGATCTGCACATTCACATCCAGCTCGTTGCCATCAATCACCAGGGGCGCCCCGGCCAGTTTGCGCAGCAGCGATCTGGGTGCATGTCGCAGCAGATTCAGCATTAGATTTTGCAGGCTCATGGTTTGGCTTCCTCGTTCATCGCCTTTGTCACGGTTTCTGTGTTGGCTGTTGTCACGCTTCTTGTCTTGGTTTGGCGACGGGACCGCTTGTTGCCTTTTCTCCCCGCGCTTTTTCCTGCGCTTTCTCCCTCGCGCTTCGTGCCTCTGCTTAGGTTATTCGTCCTTCTCGGCTGGGTTCTCAATCATGGCAACGCCGATCAACACTTCTCGACTGACCAAGGCAGCCAGTGCGTCTTGTGTGTAATGCTCGGTCCCTGGCGGGCGCTGGGGTAGCACCATATAGCGGGTTTCGGCGCTGGTTTCCCAAACCCTGACGGCAACATCGTCACTCAGCTGAAGCCCCATTTCACTCAACACCCGGCGCGGCTCTCGCACCACCCGAGCACGGTACTCTGGGCTCTTGTACCAATCAGGCGGCAGGCCTAGTACCGGCCATGCGGTGCAGGAGCATTGGGTACAAACAATCACATTGTGGCGCTCTGGCGTTTCTTCCAGGGCGACGATGTATTCACCCTGAGGGCCTTGATAACCCAGTTCTGAACAGGCTGCAGTGGCATCGTCCAGCAGGCGCTGCCTGTAGGCCGGGTCTGTCCAGGCCCGGGCGACGACCTTCGCGCCGTTTTCTGGCTTCCAGTCTTCGGGCATGTGGGCAAAGCGCTCAATATCCGCACCGGTGATCAGGCCTTTGTCCAGAAGCGCGTCTTTGACCGCTTGGGTGCGTTGTTCTATCGGTGCGATATCTGGCTGTTTCATCAGTTAGCTGGCTCCAAATAGCTGTCCCATAAATCCACCACCACAGAATCGTTGCTGGCGCCTTCGCCGGGCCAAAGGTCTTGGGCAGCAAATTCCACATGATAGGTATGCTCTTTGCGCCGAAGGCCGTTGTGGGCAGCCGCATCAGGAAAGCTGAACTTGGGTGCACGATGCAGCACGACGCCCAGGTGTCCGCGACAAAACCGTGGCGCGCGGACGTGACCTGCAGGCGCAATGCGCAACACCCGCACCCGATCGCCGACGTTAAAGCGGTGCTCGAGCTGAGGCGCGAGATCCGCCATTGGCGCAGGCGCCACCGGCCGGGACAGCGGGAAAGTGCCGCCGGCTCGGGCCGCCAGATCCGCTGCGGACAGGTGGCCTTTCTCCACCAGCAGACTTGCCGTCCCTGTTAACACTCGCTCGTAATAATCGGCCTGCAAATAGTGTGCAGGATTCATGCGTTCTATGGAGTGCCGATATTCGTCAACATTATGACTACGCACCACCACCTGAGAAGCAAACATCAGAGAAAAGGCTGTGGCCTGCCAAGGCTCGTGAAAGATCGGCTCGTCGACTTCCACCGAGATCTTCCCAAAGCCCTGCATACCGCCTAAATCATGAATGCCGTCCACGGACTACCTCCTGACTGGGGTTTCATTCTGCGATTTCGTTCTGCAATTTCATTTTGCGGTTCCACTTTATACGGCTTAGACGGCTTAGACGGCATGGGCCAAAGCCCGAGGCTGGCCGCATACCGGGTTACTACCAAGCGCCGACCGCGAAGACTACTCATCCGCCTGCAACTCTCGTTTTACTCGAGGCACAACTTCGGTAAACAAACGCTCTAGGGATGCGCTCATGTCGCCTGCTCGCAATCCCGGCGGCACAGCCATGGACACGATATCGGTGATACCAAAGGTCCGTACGAAATGCTTTAGCTCTTCCACGCAGTGATCCACGTCGCCAACAATCCACGTCTGTGGCACCTGCTCTCCCTGGCGCCCAAAGCCTTCGCCGCTTTCCTCGAAAAACTGGCGATACAGCTGCATGCGATAGCGCTCGGAAGCGCGCACCGGCTCCCATTCATTGGCTTTGTCGTCGGTGACTAAAATGCTGCGAATAATGCCGACGCGGTAGCTGGCTGGGTCTCTGCCACTGTCCGTCAACGCCTTAACCCATGGATCGTAGGATTCGGCCTTAACGCCCTGTGGCAAAAAATTCGTGTTGTAGCGAGCGGCGCGTAACGCCCCAGCTTCGGACATGGCGGCAATCCACAACGGCGGGCCACCTTCCTGAACATAACCTGGGGTAATTCGAACGTCATCAAACTGATATCGCTTGCCGTGATAGCTGAAACGCTCGCCGGTAAAACACCGCTGCAGCACTTCGATGCCCTCATCCATCAGCGAAACCCGCCGAGCCACCGGCAATCCAAAGCCGCGGAATTCGTGCGGTGCGTAACCCATGCCCAATCCCAGATCTACGCGACCGCCAGATAGGTTATCCAGCACCGCCAAATCCTCGGCTAAACGAATTGGGTGATTAAAAGGCATCAGGCAAATGTCGGTACCGAAGCGTACATGGGAGGTGACGCTGGCCATGGCCGCAGCCACAGGTACCCAGCTTGGCAAGTAACCGTCCTCAACAAAATGATGCTCGGTAAACCAGACCAGGTCTGCGCCGATCCGATCGAGCCATTGCACTTGCTCTAAGATCTCGGCGTACAGGTGTTGATCGCTGACCCCAGAATCTGGCGGATTACGAAAATCGTAGGAGACCCCTACCCGTAGTGATGGTCTGTTCATGCTGCCCTCCCCTGTTTCGATCGTTTAAGCCACGGGGCCTAACTAACCTAAATGGCTTTCGGATTAGCAAAGCGGTTGCTTTGATCTTCACCCGCTCGAGGCTCCAAACACTCAAAGTCTTTTTCAATCAGCAGCGCCAGCGTGCCGTCAGACAGCGACAACGTCTCTTCAATACCGACCTGCTGTTCATCCTGCGCCCAAGCCAACAGGCGATCGCTTGGGATGCTAAGGGTAATACCACGCGCATCAAAGACAGCGTGAATTTCCCCGGAGGTTGGCACCAGCCGATAGCCAAAGACTTCACCGCTGGGAAAATGCGTAGCCGCCTCCTGAGCCTGCCCTCCTCCGAGCGCCTCTACTTCGGCTCGATCCAGCCGAAAACGCAGCGTGTTGTCCAATACCCTAAGCTTCATGTATCACGCTGTCTCCTGTGGCGCCTTGCCCAACATCAATCCGCCTCGCGAACTTGGGCAGCATTGGCCTCGTTGTGTTTTTTCATACCACGGCGAAACAGGCGATTGGCTATGACGATAAACACATAGGCCCGCAGCTCTAGCAGCCGGTGCTTGATGGAAGATCGGCGTGTCATTGGTCTGCGTGGGCCTCGACCGCCGCATCGAGCTGCCAATCCTCCGGCCGAATACGCGTGACATGCTCAGGCTGGCGGGCTTTTTCCAGCTTGCCCGGAAACCCCTTAAAATGCGGTACGCCTTGCTCATAATCGAGCCATTCATCGTCATCAGAGCACAGTACCGCGTCCGAGGATATAAACGCGCCGCCCAACGCTGCCTGCCCCCGAGTTTCCGGATACCACCATCCGTGGGGCACTCGAATGTGCCCCTCTTTCATGGTGTCGCGGACAGCCACCTGAGCCAACACTGACCCTTTCGGCGTGCTGAGCTTCGCCCAGTCACCGTCGGCTAAGCCCTCCGTATGCGCGTCAATGGGGTGCAAAAACAATTTGGGCACCGGCGTTCTGCGCCGCAGCGATTCAATGTTGCGCTGACCCGTCTGAAAAAACGGATCCTCGCGTACGCCGGTAAAGATCAGATAGGGATAATCCTCTGGCCGCTCTGGCAGCTCTCGATAATAAGGAACCGGGTCAAAACCCAAATCACCGAGAATGCTGGAGGCCAACTCCACCTTCCCAGACGGCGTGGCAAAACCAGTCTTTCGGTACTTGCGAAACACTGGCGGCTCAAACTCCATGTAGGTGGCCTTTGCAAAATCCGCAAAGGTACGGCCGCTACGGGACAATCGGTAATCCAACATTTCCTCTAGGCTCTGCCAAGGAAACTCACCCCCAAACCCCATACGGTGCGCCAAATCTGTCCAGAACTGGAAGGTGCTGCTGGCCTCCTCCGGGGCATCCACCACTTTTTGCGACAGCGTCAGACGCGTGGCCCAGCTCCAACTGTCCGCTACGTGATTTCGCTCGGTAAAAACGTCACCGGGTAGAACATAGTCGGCCAGCATGGCGGTGGGTGTCATGAAAATCTCATGCGCCACGATCAGCTCTTGATTCATCATCGCCCGATGAATTTGATGCTGATTGGCGTAGCTCAACAGTGCATTGTTGCCAAGGCAAAAGAACGCTTTCACTGGATAGGGCCCATCACCTGCCATCGCCCGAAACACGTTGGTTGGATTCGCCATGTGGCAGCCCATCACAATGTCAGCGTAGGGATAGCCCCATACTTTCTCCGTCGGCTCCTTCAGCATTTCCGCGACTCGATACGTAAAGGCTGGGTGATCGTCGTAGCCTAACTGCTTTGCTTTTTGCGCCATGGGTAACCGGTCATGCAGAGCCAGTTCAGATTCGGGAATGTAGTTGGCTGAGAAGCCGCCCAAAGTCTCGCCACCCACCACATCGAGATTGCCGGTGACGGCCCGCAAAATCGAATGCAGCCGAATCGCCGAAGTGGAGGACAACTGCTGATCGGTAATCGGTGTCCAAGGAATCACGGCGCCATCGGCATTGGCATATAGCCGAGCGGCGGCGGCAATATCCTCAGCCTCCACACCGGTAATCTGCGCCACTCGTTCCAGCGGATATTCGTCCACGCGCCGTTTTAGTTGATCAAAGCCGATGCACCAACGTTCAACAAAGCCCTTGTCGTAAAGACCTTCATCGAAGATTACTTTCAGCCAGCCTAGGCACATGGCGGCGTCGGTGCCTGCCTTCAGGCGCAGATGGATATCAGCATGCTCTGCCTGATCGGACACTCTGGGATCCAGCACGATGACCTTGGCGCCTCTTGCCCGGGCTGCCCGAATAGCATTGTAAATAGGCGTCCATGAATGCTTCCGAGGATTGTGACCGAACAGCACAATGCAGTTGGTATTGCCGTAATCTGGCATGGGGAACCAACCATAGGTCAGCTTATTCACCGCTGCCGTATTACCCGCACACAAGGCTACCCCGCTGATCCAATTTGGCGAACCGAGCAGATTCATGAAACGTCGGTCTAGGCTATGGGTGGTTTGGGTATTCCAGCCACTGGTTGAAACGGCAAAGGATTCCGGGCCGTGCTGTTGCGTAATCGCCGCCAGCTTCTGGGCAATTTCGTCCATGGCCTGCGCGTAGGAAATTTCTTCCCAGCGATCCTCACCACGCTCGCCTACCCGCTTCAGCGGCTTGGTGATTCGATCCGGATGATTGTGAATCAACGGAACCGCTGTACCTTTGTAGCAAATGTTGCCGGCCAAGGCGGGATTGTCGTGAGCGATGACTCGAGAGACCTTGCCGTCAACGGCCTCGGTACGCAGCTGACAACCGATATCACACACCGTACAGACCGAATACTTCGTCTCTTTTGATGCCCCCACGATTCCTCTCCGCTCGCTAGCTTGCCAAAAATCCTACCTAAAACTGGATGTTCGCGGGGATTTTTCGCGCCCTGTCTTTGCCTACCCTAGGAACCTTGTCCAAGACCGGATCCAGTTAGGCTGCGGCATTTGCGCCAGCGCTTTTGTAGCATGCCAGCGATGAACAAACCCTCTGTAATGACCACAGTGTCTGGAACCGATCCGGCCCGCAGTTTGCCGTCTTGGCTACAAGCCGACCTGCGCTCCGATCATGCTGGCGAGCTGGGTGCCGTCAACATCTACGAGGGCATTTTGTTCGCAACGAAAGATCCTGTGGTGCGCGCCTTTGCCGTGGAACATCTGGCCACCGAGCGCGTTCACTTGGCTTGCATGGAAACCCTGCTGCCCCCCGAACATCGCTCACGTCTGCAGTGGCCTTGGCGAGGTGCTGGCTGGCTCATTGGCTGTGTACCCGCCGCAATCAGCAGCCAGTGGGTTTTTGCGACCATTGCCACAGTTGAGACCTTTGTCGACAAACACTACACCGAGCAAATTGACCGGCTAACCTTAGCCAACCCAGAGCAAACACCCGGGCACATTACACAGCTGCTGCAACAGTGCCGAGCAGATGAAGTACAACATCGGCAGGATGCCGCAGCGCGACTATCCGTCCCGTTGTCACTGCCTCTTCAAGCATGGCTAAAGGTCGTTGAGTGGGGTTCTCGTGGCGCGGTTGTTGTAGCCCGGGCAATCTAATGTCGGAAACTCAGATTGTTTGGTTCAAGCGAGATCTACGGATAGACGATCATGCCGCCTTGTGCGCCGCGTCAGATCGCGGGCCTGTACTGCCGTTGTACATCATTGAACCGGAGCTTTGGCAGCAGCCCAGTTACTCGACCCGACACTGGCAGCTCATCAGACAGTCCCTAAACGATTTAGACAAACAGCTGCAAGCCCAGGGGACCCGGCTTTGCATCCGTGTTGGCGAGACCTTGGCGGTGCTGACCCAGCTGCAACAAGAACTGGGCAGCTTCACGCTGCTGGCTCATGAGGAAACCGGCGAACAATGGACCTTCGACCGAGACAAAGCCGTACACGCCTGGTGCCAACAGCAGCAGGTGGAATTCTTGGAATTCCCGCAGTTTGGCGTATTTCGAAGGCAACATGACCGAGATGGCTGGGCCAAACGCTGGCAACAGTTCATGAC
>JAYOSS010000024.1:0-21121 GCA_038139355.1 Gammaproteobacteria bacterium | reverse complement strand
GGGCGCCAAGCAACTAACCTTCAATCAGATACCGCTGGAAACCGCCAGCGACTATGCGGCGGAGGACGCTGACGTCACTCTGCAACTGCATCAGTGCTTGTACCCGCAACTGCAATCCAAGCCGGACCTGCTGCGGGTCTACAACGATATCGATATGCCTCTCGTGCGCATCCTGTCCGCTGTGGAGCGGCAAGGAACTTTGGTGGACGGCCGCATGCTTAAGCAACACGGTGCGGAATTGGCCGATCGCTTAAAAGAGCTGACCCAAGAGGTGTGGGCGCTGGCCGGTGAGAATTTTAATCTCGACAGCCCAAAACAACTCCAGGCCATCTTGTACGACAAAATGGGGCTGCCGGTGTTAAAGAAGACGCCTGGCGGTCAGCCCTCTACCGCAGAACCGGTACTGGCGGATTTGGCTCAGGACTACGAGCTGCCAGCAATGATCATGCAATATCGCAGCTTGGCGAAGCTCAAATCCACCTACGCAGACAAGTTGCCCCTAGACATTCATCGGGATACCGGCCGAATTCACACCTCCTACCACCAGGCCGTGGCGGCTACCGGCAGGCTGTCCTCTTCCGACCCCAACCTGCAGAACATTCCGATACGCAATGCGGAAGGCCGACGTATTCGCCAGGCGTTTGTGGCGCCGGCGGGCAGTGCGGTGCTCGCCGCAGACTACTCGCAGATCGAGCTGCGTATTATGGCGCACCTTTCTGGCGATCAGGGTCTGACCCAGGCCTTCGCTGAAAATCGGGATATACACCGGGCTACAGCGGCGGAAGTCTTTGCCACGTCCCTTGAAGATGTGTCCGATGATCAGCGCAGGAGCGCGAAAGCCATTAACTTTGGTCTGATTTACGGCATGTCTGCATTTGGCTTGGCGAAGCAGCTAAACATCTCCCGGGGTTTGGCCGCGGAGTACATTGACCGCTATTTTGATCGCTACCCTGGCGTGCTCCAGTATATGGAGCAGACCAAGGCCCTAGCAGCAGAACAGGGCTACGTGGAGACGCTCTTTGGTCGCAGGCTCTATCTGCCAGAAATCAACGCCAAAGCGGTACCTCGCCGGCAAGCCGCCGAGCGCACGGCCATCAATGCACCCATGCAGGGCACCGCAGCGGACATCATCAAGCTAGCCATGATTGCCGTGCAGGATTGGCTGCCGGATAGCGGTCTTGATGCTCGCATGATCATGCAAGTACACGACGAACTGGTCTTTGAGGTAGCAGAAAACCATGTACAGGCTCTGGAGGATGGCGTTGTTCAGCGTATGTCCAGCGCCGCCAGTCTGAATGTACCCCTGGTGGTGGATACCGGCGTGGGCGAAAACTGGGATCAGGCGCACTAACGCCTACAGCGTTTGCGTCAGGCCGGTTGGGTTTTAGGCATTTGGCTCAACGGGTATGGCCAGCCAAGCCAGTAGCGTTTCAATGAGCTCAGCTTTGCCGTTGCCCTTCGCGGCGGAAAAAGCCTGAAAAGTCGCCGTGGGATGGTCTTTGTAGGTGTTGCGCAGTTTGGCCACCACCTGCTTTTGTGCACCAAAGCTCAGCTTGTCAGATTTGTTCAGCAGCACATGCATGGGTATTTCGCTGTCTTTCGCCCAAGTCAGCATTTGCTGATCAAAAGTCTGAGCCGGGTGACGAATGTCCATGACCAGGACAATTCCGGTTAGCGCGTCGCGATAAGAAAGGTACTGATTGACCGCACTCTGCCAGTTTTTTTGCGCTTCTTTGCCGGCCTTGGCATAGCCATAACCCGGTAAGTCCACCAACCGACCGCCGCTTCGCACATCGAAAAAATTAAGCAGCTGGGTACGCCCCGGGGTTTTACTGACTTTGGCGGTACGGCGATTGCCCGTCAGCTGGTTCAATACCGAGGATTTGCCCGCGTTTGAGCGGCCGGCAAAAGCCACCTCAGCCCCTTGAATGGGCGGACAACGCCGCAAATCCGGCGAACTGGTTAAAAAGGTTGCTTCTAGGCGTTCTGGCAAAGACACTTTTTCGGTCATCTTGTATATAATCTCGCGGCCTCTTCGAAGCCAAAGCGCACTTTGCGCTTCGGCACCTGAAATGGTTTGGGTTAGGAGAGCCTTGGGGGCAGTGTATCACTGCAGATGCAAGACGCTCAGGCGCTTGATCATCGAATGCAAAATTGCCCTGGGCGAGTAAATAGCCTCGACCATAAAAGTTATCAGTGCTTATCCCGCACAGTGTTTGCGAGAGCGTTTGTGAACACGGCGATAGTGGTTGAGCCGAAGTGAATTGACAGAGAATTAGGGAAAACCGAAATGAGTGTTCGCACAGCTGTAGCTAGATTTATGATCATCTCCGCATTCTTGGCCGTGAGCACATCACAAGCCATAGCCAAAGGAGATGCTGAGGCAGGTAAGGCCGCATCCGCAGTTTGCGCTTCTTGTCATGGACAAGACGGCGCTTCTGCCATCGACCCATCCTACCCTCAGCTTGCCGGTCAAAATGAGCGCTACCTAGCGTCGCAACTCAAAATGTTCCAGTCTGGCCAGCGCGACGTAGCGCTGATGACGGCCCAGCTTGTGGGCAAAAGCGAGCAGGATCTGGACGACTTGGCCGCCTACTACGCCAGCCTGCCTAGCAAGACCGGACAGGCAACGGGCAGTGACAGCGACATTGCGCTGGCACGCCAAATCTACAAGGGCGGCATTGCAGACAAGGGTGTAGCCGCATGCAGTGCATGCCACGGACCCAATGGCGCCGGTAACGCTCAAGCAGGATTCCCGCGCATCAATGGTCAATCCACTGGTTACACGAAGGCTCAACTGGTGGCCTACCGAGAAGGTACACGTCGTTCAGACGAAGCGTATGGCGGCATGATGCGAGGAGTGGCTCGCGGCTTATCGGATCGTGAAATCGCCGTGTTGGCTGACTACATCAGTGGCCTGAACTAAGGGTTAGGTCGACAACAACACTTAAGAGGTAAGAACCATGGGGATTCGAGCCGCTGTAAAAATCTGTGCGCTGACCGTGGTTTGCGCGCTTAGTCCTTGGGTTGTCGCCCAAGAGGCCTACGTTGAGGGCACTCACTACCACCGTATCGACGTACCTGTAGCAACGGGGCTGGAACAGACCGAGCCGAAGCAGGTAGAGGTGCTGGAAGTGTTCTCTTACATGTGCATCCACTGCTATAGCTTCGATCCGTTGCTCGAACAGTGGAAGAGCACAAGCAAGCCGGCCAACGCAGTTTTTAGTCGCTTACCCGCGGTTTTTTCCGATGACTGGGCGTTAATGGCCAAGGCGTTTTACGCCGCTGAAATTTTGGGCGTCAGCGACGCCATGCATGGGCCGCTATTCGATGCGGTCCACGTCAAACCCACGAATTTGCGTAACGAAGATCTCATGGCCCAAGTGTTCGAAGAGGGAGCAGGAGTCGATCCCGACGAATTTGCTAAGGTCTACAACTCGTTTTTTGTTCGTAGCCGTGTCATGCAGGCTCAGGGAAAGAGCAAGGCCTACGGCATTACTGGCGTACCCACCATGATTGTGAACGGCAAATACCGCGTTGACGGCAGAATGGCCGGTTCCAACCAGGGCATGCTGGACGTAGTCAACTTTCTGGTCGCGAAAGAAAGCGCCGCCGACTAATCAGTCCAGGGGCCTGCTTGCTCAATCTGTCGGCCAGGCTACCAATCGGGTTTTTTCCTTTGTTCCTTGGCGCTGGAGCGCTTTTTCTTACCGTCCAGTCGCCGACGCTTGGCCGATAAACTGGGTTGAGTTGCGATACGGCTCTTCGGTCGCTCCTTGGCTTGCTGGATCATGGCGTCCACCCGGGCCAGGGCTTGCTGACGGTTTTTGAGTTGAGATCGATGGCTGCTGGTCTGCACCACCAAGATGCCGTCTTTGTTGATGCGATTGGCCATGAGAGATTTGAACCGCCTTAAGGCATAGGCGTTTAGTCCCAAGAGCTGGATATCCACCCGTAACTCCACCGCGGTGGAAGATTTGTTCACATGCTGTCCACCCGGCCCAGAGCTGTGCACAAATTGAAATTGGCAGGCCGCCGGCGGGATGGATGTGCTATCGAATAAACTCATAAAGATACAAAACAGGTATGGGTGTGATGTATTTGTTAGCCACGGTGAATAGCGTTGTCTAGAACCTCTAGGTCAGGTTCATAGGCGCTACCGGATGAACCAAGTAGAATACCTCACATCAATTGCAGGTGCCGTATAGCGCGATTTGTTCAACGCTTCCGGGTTCTACAGGCACGGGGTAATAGGATAGGAAAAAGCATGAGTATCTTGGAACGTAATGAAGTGGTGGCTCAGCTACGAGCTTGGCAGGCTGCCGAGCTAGACAGTGAAGCCATCTGGCGCTGGGCGCTAGCGGCTGTGGAGCAGCGCTCTACCCAAGACAAGGTGATTATGGCGGTTATGGAAATGCTCTGTGAGCTGCCCCAGGATTTGCTGATCGAAGAAGACGCGGAAGTCATGATTGATGCGTTAAGCAATCCAGCGGACCAAGCGGATTTATCAATGAATCTGCTGTGGAATTATCCCGACATCATCGATCAGCGCGGCAGGCGTCGGGCGTTGGAAGACCACCCCCTCTATGGACCCTACTGTGCAGATTAAGCTCAACGTGACGGATGCCGACCAATGACGGGTGGCGGTGAAAAACTGGCCGAGCTACTGGGCTTGCTCGAGTTAGATCAAATCGAAGAGAACATTTTTCGAGCCTTTCATCCCAAAGATCGTGAAGGCCGCCTGTATGGTGGACAAATCATGGCTCAAGCACTGATGGCCGGTGGGCGTACCGTTGCTCAGGACATGGATGTGCATTCATTGCATGGCTACTTTTTGCGGCCAGGAGACCCCAAGGTTCCTGCGGTAATACGAGTCGATCGGGCTCGAGACGGGCGCTCCTTTAGCACTCGACGGATTTTAGTGACCCAGCGCGGTGAGGCCATTTTCAACATGGATGCGTCTTTCCAAATCCGTGAGCCCGGCTTATCCCATCAGGCGGCAATGCCGGATTTGCAGCCACCGCCCAAAGAAAAAATACCACCGGCATTGTTCGATGCGCCTTTTGTAACCTGGCGACATGAATTTCGGCGGCTGCAAGAGGAAAGTCCTCAGCCCCCGGAACAATTCGTTTGGTTTAAACCAACCGGGTCAGTGCCAGAGGATCCGCTCACGGCAGCCTGTTTGTTGGTGTACGAGTCGGACAATGTGCTGATTGGCACCGCACGCTTGCCCCATCGGGGCAGCTTTAAGCGAGAGCATATGCAAGTGGCAAGCCTTGACCACGCCATGTGGTTTCACCGGCCCATATCGTTGAATCAATGGCTGCTTTACGCCATCGATTCGCCCAGTGCCTCCCAAGCCCGGGGGTTTGCCCGGGGCAATATCTTTAGTGAAGACGGTGAGCTTATCGCCTCCACCGTGCAGGAAGGCCTAATTCGCGTTAGGAATCCCTGACACGGCTGCTTCAACGGCTGTTAGCTTAATGAATCCACTAGATTACGCAGCTTCTCACACTGGGCGGCGCGTTCCTTAGTGTCGGCGCCTGCAAAGCTGACGTTTAAGGACGTCACGCCGGATTCCCGCAACGCGTATAACCGCTCTTTGACAAAGCCCTCAGGCCCGATTAACGAGCTTTTGGCCAAATAATCGTGGGGTATGGCTGCCTCAGCGGCTTTTTTATCGCCGGACAGATAAAGGTCTTGAATGACCTTTGCTTCGGCTTCGTAACCGCTCTTGGAAAAAATATCGTTATAGAAGTTCTTGGAACGAGCGCCCATACCACCAATATACAGCGCCGCTCCGGGCCTGGCTTTATCTCGCAGGGGTTCCATGCCTTCGCCAATGGCGACGCTACCACCGGCGAAAATGTCCAAAGGCGCACGGTCGCCATCGCGTTTACTGGCGCCTTTTGAGAGGGCATCTCCCCAGACAGCTTGGGCTGCCTCGGCGGTATAAAAAGCTGGCAGCCAAGCGTCTGCCAACTCCGCAGTGGCGGCTACGCTAGCAGGCCCCAGTGATGCGATGGCAATGGGTATGTCCGAGCGTACTGGATGGTTGATCAGCTTCAGCGGTTTGCCGAGCCCGGTGCCTTGATCTTGTGGCAGCGGGATTTGGTAGTGGTCTCCCATGTGCTGGACCTTTTCCCGACGCCAGACCTGGCGACAGATCTCGATAACTTCCCGGGTCCGTGCCACTGGCGCGGTATAGGGCAAGCCGTGGAAGCCTTCGATCACTTGAGGGCCAGATGCCCCGAGGCCCAGCATGGCCCGACCGTCTGATAAGTAGTCCACGCCGGCGGCGGTCATAGCCAGCACGCTAGGCGTACGGGTGTAGATCGGCAAAATGCCTGAGGCGATAATGACGCGCTCGGTTTGCGCGGCAAGATAGCCCATGGCAGATGGCGCATCAAAGCTGTAGGCCTCTGGCACCCACGCCACATCCAGGCCGGCTTTCTCCAACATTTTTATTTCGGCAACAGCTTCTTTAAAACCGCCGGCGTAACTCATCAGCGTAGAAATTTTCAACGTAGACTCCCTCTTTGTAGTTGCCAGATTATGACGACTTCGGCATGGTCAGAGAAAGTGATTTTGTCTGGCAAACTTCCGCATCAAGGAGAAAAACATGGGCTGTGAAAAACCAAGAGTTGCCGTCGTCGTCGGGGTTTTGCTGGCGGCGTTACTGATGGCAAGCCCCGCTCGAAGCTTCGAGCTTCAGCCCTATGTCGATTCCGCGGTGCCGAATTTGGTTCGCTATGTGGGCATAGACACCATCAACCCGCCCGGCAACGAATCTCGTGGGGTGGCCTTTTTGGGCCAGTTGTTGGACCAGGCCGGTATCGATTATGAGAGCGCAGAATCGGCTCCTGGGCGCGGTAACCTTTGGGCCAAGCTACCAGCAACCCCTGGCCGCGATGGCGCAAAACAGCCAGGGCTGGTGCTGTTGCATCACATCGATGTGGTGCCCGCCAACGCCGAACACTGGCGGGTTGATCCTCTCTCCGGCGAGATCATTGATGACCATATCTACGGTCGAGGGGCCATTGATACGAAAGGTCTCGGCATTGTGCAGCTCCAGGCCTTCTTGGCCTTGGCGGCCAGTGGCCAGCCGTTAAATCGGGATGTGTGGTACATCGCAACGGCGGATGAAGAGGCTGGTGGCTTTTATGGCGCCGGTTGGCTGGTGGAGAATCGGCCAGAACTTTTTGCCGACGTCGGATATTTGCTTAACGAAGGCGGTTCTGGGCGCAGCTATGAACAGGGCGTTGCGATAATGGTGGAGGTCACGCAAAAAGTACCGCTATGGCTGCGACTGCAGTCCACGGGTCGACCGGGTCACGGTTCTGCGCCCCAGGTGGCCACCTCGGTAACCCGGCTGGTACGTACCCTGGAGCGCATACGTCAGACAGATTTCCCGGTGAACGTGGTGCCACCAGTGGCTGCTATGTTTGAAGGCTTAGCACCTTATCAGGGCGCTGCTACTCAGGGTCAATACGCCAGTATTGCTCAAGCCGCTAAAGACCCAGAATTTATGTTGAGCTTGCGCCTGAAAAATCCCAGCGCTCATGCGCTTCTGCGCAACACCTGTTCCATTACCCGTTTAGAGGGCAGCAGCAAAATCAACGTAGTCCCCGCAGAGGCCTCGGCAGAGCTGGATTGTCGGCTGCTGCCGGATCAAAACCCGGACCAGTTTATGGCTGAGCTGCAGCAGATCATCAATGATGACGCCGTCACCATTGAGAAGATCATGGGTTTTACCCCGGCGACCAGTCGTACAGACACGCCTTTGTTTAAGGCCATTGAGAAGGTAGTCGAGGAGCGTCATGATGCGCGCCTGGTTCCGACCGTGGCCGGCGGCTTTACCGACTCCCACTTCTTTCGGGACTTGGGTATCACCAGCTATGGGTATTCGCCCTTTGTGTTTGGCGCCACGGAGCTCACGGGCATTCATGGTAACGATGAGCGCATCAGTATCACCAACGTCAAACAAGGAGTTGAGACGATGTTTCAGCTGCTTGAAGAATTCGCAGTTCAGCGATAACGAAAAGGTCAGCATTCTATGAAGATAACGCCCACGGATTTCGATTTTTCCGCCATGCATCAGCGCATGCAGTTTTATGTGGATCAAAATATTTTGTCCTGCTGTGCCACGGCCATATTCAAAGGCACCGATTTAGTGGACCTCCAGACCTTTGGTTACATGGACTTGGAGAGTAAGCGCCCGCTGGCGTCAGACGCCATTTTCCGCATGGCGTCAAATACGAAACTTGTCACCTCAGTAGCGCTGATGATGCTGTTCGAGGAAGGGCTGTTCGATCTTGATGACCCGCTGGCGAAATTTCTGACGGAATTTGCCGAGCTGAGGGTGCTTAAACCCGATGCCACCAGTGCGGCAGACACCGTGCCGGCTCAAAACTTAATCACCATCCGGCACCTGCTCAGTCACAGCGCGGGTCTGAGCTATGGGTTTGTTGAACCTACTTCCGTCATAGATCAGGCCTATGCGGCTGGAGGCGTAGACGTGTTGGGCGCGGCAGACGTCGATTTGGAGGAGTTTTGTGGGCAGATTGCTAAGCTGCCGCTGGCTTTCGAACCCGGCACCAGTTGGCGTTATTCCGTCGCAACGGATATCTGTGCCCGCTTGGTTGAGGTCTTGTCTGGCCAGAAATTCGACGAGTTTTTGCAGCAGCGGATTTTTCAGCCTTTGGGAATGACGGATACGGATTTTTGGGTGCCCGAGAATAAACTGCAGCGACTGACCACACTTTACGCCCCTGCAGACCTTTTAGATCCCATGAAACCGGGCTTGCATGTTTTCGACTCCCCCCAGGCCAGCACTGTCAGCAAGCCGCCCAAACTCTTGAGCGGTGGCGGCGGCTTGGTGTCTACCGTCGGTGATTATTCCTCGTTTTTGCGCATGATCGTCAACGGTGGTGAATGGCAGGGCGCGCGGCTTCTGCAAGCGCAAACTTTGCGGATGATGCGCAGCAATCAACTTGCTGACGGCGTAAAAGTGGCCTTTCCCATGTGGATCATGCCGGGCACGGTTTTTGGTTTGGGTTTTGCGATCAAAAACGAATTGCAGCCAGAGGATCCGGCCTCGGCCTTAGGTGAGTATCATTGGGGCGGCCTGATGGGGACTCACAGTTGGATGGCGCCAGAAGCAGACTTGACCGGATTTTGCCTCACCCAGCGAATGCCGGGTTTTTGGCATCCGTTTAGCCAAGAGTTTAAACAACTGACGTACCAGGTAGCGGGGTAGCGCTAGCCGCTGCCGGCACCCAGAGGCATCGAACAACCCCCCGATCTTTTAAACAGGAAAGCACATGCCTGAGCACAATGACGATTCCCAGCCCCAGGCAAGCAAAGGACGCGGAAGTTGGCTATTTAAAGTTGTTACCTGGCTGGTGACGGTATTCTGTTTCTATCTGGTTCTTTCGCGCACTCAAGCCACCGCCGCTCGCGAAGGTCTGACCTTGGCAGACTATTTGCTGCGATTTTTCGCAGACGCGGACTGGTTGGTTTGGCTCATGTTGATGATTCCCTATTCGCTGTTTTTCTTTTCCGTGGATTCTCACGCCAGTTGGCGGGCTATTCGCTGGTTCAACGCGCCAAACTTGCGCTTGACTCAGGTGCTGCCCATTCGAGCCAGCGCCTACATTTTGTCCTTAGTGAATGAGCAGGTAGGCAAGGGGGCCATGTCGCTGTATCTGGCAAAACGACATGACGTGCCGGGATGGCAGGCGTTGTCCACCATGGTCATGTTGGGATTAATGGAGATCTACCAACTGCTGTTCTTCTCTGGCATTGGCGTGCTGCTCTACTATGAGTTGGTTCAGGAAGCGTCTAGCCAGATCCGCCTAGATCTGATTTTGCCCGCAGTTTTTGCTGGAGCTGTGTGCTACCTGCCTCTACACATCTTGTTCTTTCGCGGAGCCTTTGGCGCGTTTCCAAAGATCCGCGACGCTCAGATATTTAGGGCGTTTCGAGAAGCCCGGCCCATCCACTACCTGCTGCTACTGTTGTTCAAGGCACCAAATCTGCTCGGCGCTGTGCTGGTCTATACCTTTGCTTTGCAGCTGTTCAATGTGGATGTTGGATTCGGACAAATGCTGGCGTTTCTGCCGGTGATCTTTTTGGCTGCGGCCCTGCCGCTACCGTTTCACGCTGGGGCCCTGTTGTTGTGGACGGTATTGTTTCCAGAATATCCGGAGGTGGGTGTGTTCAGCCTAGTGATGCACACCTTTTTCGTTCTGTTTAATGCCGCCATTGGTGTGGTATTCCTACCCAAGGCCAACGCCGAGCTGTTCGACGCTGATTCAGGGGCATAACCCCAGCCCGGGGTCGAGGGAGGCCCGGCACACCGCTGGCCGGAGTGGGTCTGTTAATGCTGAGGATCTAGCCTTGGGGTATCAGGATGGGTTTTCGGGTTGAAAAACCGAGTGATAAAGCCGATCGGTCATAGAAAGAAGCGTGGTGAAAACCAATATCCAGCTTGCCAGCAGCACTCCTTGGTCAAGGAACGCCAGACTGTGAATGACCATGGGTGACACTGGGGTTTCGCCCACCGCTATCGCTGCTTGGTACAGGCTTTGACTGCCAACGGCAGTGGCGACCATGGCGTAATAGCTCAGCCCGTTGTATTTGCCGATACGACTGGTGCGCAGGTGACGCCCATTGAGTACACGAGAATCAGCCGCGTATTGAATAAAAGCCAAAGCGATACAGGGCCACAGCCAAGGGCTGATTAACCCCTGTTCGGCCAGCGCCCAGGCACCAAGGCTGACAAACAGGGCATCGGTACCGTGATCAAAAAAACCGCCAAACGCAGAAACCACTCCATGGCGGCGAGCCATACGTCCGTCAAGCACGTCACTGCCGATGGCGGCGATGACAATGATGGCGGCAACGAACCAACCGGACTGCCACACTGCCCAACCCAGTAGTGGCGCCAGAATGAAACGAATGCCGGTAAGAACATTGGCGGCATGGATCAGTGTCTTGGTGGGAGGCTGGGAAGAATCGATACTCATGGTCAACGGGCCAGGGATTATCAGAAAGAAACTAACGTCAAAAGCCGTTTGCCCAGCATGACAGGCAAGGGGTTAGGGTGCTCGCGTTAAGCGATAAAAGGCACCCTCGCCTGAAAGGTCCTCTGGGTCCATATCGTATTTGGCGATGAATTGATCGGCTACTGGCTTTACGGCGTCGGCTTCAACAACCCGGGTTGCGGATGCTCGGTAAAGCATGCCGTCTACCTCGAGAATGACCTCAGGGTCTTGTTCCAGGTTTTGCGCCCATCGATGGGAGCGTTTGGATGCGCCCACGTAAAAATCCTCGCCGATACCAACGCCCCAAACCGTCACGGAGTAAGGGTCCCTGGGGTTCGTCTGTAGCAGCACGTTTTCGCATTGTTCTGCGTGGGCCCAATTTTCCGGCCAAGGAACTATCTCGCCCTCAAGAGCTCCGCCAGGAATCGGTCCCAGAGGAGCGCCGCAGGCGCCGAGCAGGGCTGCTATCAGGGTAAAAGCAGGTGCGCTGCGCAAAACAGGGGCGTTAAGGAGCGACATAAACGAATTGAATGCACGACATAGAGCGAAGCATACTCGAAATTTCGCGCTATCATGTTTTTTTAAGTCAATGCGGCTTATCGTCCAACTCTGGGTGAAAAATGTCAGAAGAAGAAAAGACGCAAACGGTTGGGCCGATCCCCGAGGATGTCTCCAAAGAGGCTGCTAAAGATGCGCCTAAGGAGAAACCTCAGCAGGCCTCAGCATCCACAGCCAACGGCGCGTCCGAAGAGGCTACCGAGACTAGGATGCCAAGCACTGACTCAGCGAGTTCCCATGCTCCCGCCCAAAGTGAAGAAACTGATGAGGAGCTAGAAGCACAGCCGCCGGAGAGTTGGTTTATCACCGGCGCCAACGGCAACCTAGGCCAGCGCCTGATCCGTAAATTGTTGGAAGAAGGCGCCAAAGTCACCGCGGTGGTGCGTAGCACCAAAGCAGAAAAAGCCTTGGAGCGAGCGTTGAATTTCAACCGCCACTTGCGTATCGAAGTCATCGACTACGCCGAGACTCTGCTGCTTGCCCAGGCGGCCTATGGCGCTAAGTACGCAGTGCACTTAGTGGGAATCTTGAAAGCCAGCAAAAATGCCACCTACGCCAAGGCTCATGAAGCCAGCTGCACGGCGTTGGTAAGGGCGTTAAAAGACACCTCTGTAGAACACGTTACCTACCTCTCAATTTTAGGAGCCAAGCCCGGATCCAGTAATGCTTGTTTGGCATCCAAGGGCAAAGCCGAACGCATCTTGCATAGTTCCTCCATCAAAGCGTGCACCCTTCGGATACCCATGGTGCTGGGTGAACGCGATTACGCCAGCAAAATGTTAGCCCAGCGCGCTAATCTCAAGCGCTCGGTGACCTTTAGAGCCTCAAGTCTAGAGCAACCGATTTATGCGGGTGATGTGATCGATGCCATCTGTGCAGCGGCTCGGGAAGGACTGGACGGAGGGTTGAATCTAGCGGGGCCGGAAAGTTTGACCCGGGAAGAGCTGTACAAAAGAGCTGCTGCGGTGCTCGGGCGTTCAACCTCGGTGCGCTCTGTGCCCATCGCGTTTGGTTATATGCTGGCCTGGCTTCTGGAGTTGCTGTCGTCGGAGCCACCGATCACTCGAGCGATGCTTGGCGTGCTCGATCATGATGATAAAATCGATGTGTCCAAGGCCCAGCAATTGTTAGGCCTCCACGAGCTCACGGATCTGGACACCATGCTGCGAAAAACCATTCGCTGAACCGCTCTAGCAGCGCCCTATTTAAGCGTCCTGGCCAAGAAAGGCAGGCTGCTATCCAGTCGATGATCGATGCCCGAGTGGGTACCGGAAAATTCCTCATAGCGGTGTTTGATTCCGTACTTTCGCAGCTCCATGGACAGTTGGCGCATTCCAAAGTGAATGTGAAATTGATCTCGCCAGCCGCAGTCCATGTAAATGCCCCGTAACTTCGCCAATCGCGAACGGTTGGCTCGTACCAAGTTGATCGGATCGTGCTTTAACCATTGTCGCCACCGTGCGTCGATACGTTGGCCGGTATTTAAATCGTACGGCAGATTAAAACCGTTAGGAACATTGGGGTTGGGGTCATAGGTGGCGGCCATGGCCAGTAGCATTAAGGACATGACGTCTGGGCTGGACAACGGCTGGACACCGTTGGGATGACAATTGGCAACGTAATCCAAAAAACCCTTGACCCGACCATCGTCCTGCCCAGGGTTTGCTTGGGGCCTTAACGCCAAGACTCCGGGTTTTTTTTCAGGGCGCTGGTAGTTCTGTAGGTGGGTAAGCACTGCTGGCCACTCACTGCCGTAAACAAAGTCGAAGTGGGCATCCCCTGAATGATTGGCAACCGCGCCCCAAATTTCTGGATGGCTCATGCCCAGGCGCATGGCCCCAAAGCCCCCGGAAGACTTACCAAAACAGCCTCGGTAGCGACTGTCGGCCAACGTTCGAAATTCCCGGTCAATAAAGGGGACCAGCTCTTTGTTCAGATAATCCGCATAACGGCCTACGGCGCTGGAATTGATGTACTGATTGCCGCCAAGACGGGTAAAGCAATCTGGAAAGACCACGATAACGCCTGGCATGCGCTTACTGGCGATCAGTCGATCCAGTTTTTGAACGAGGTTTTCGTCAAAGTTGCGCCAATTTAAGTGCGCGGGGCCACTGCTGGTAAAACCCGCCAAATCATAGAGCACTGTGAATTTACGATTTTGATACCGGGCTTGGTCATAGGTTCCGGGTAAATAGACTGAGACTTGGCGGGTATGGGGATCGCCCAGAGGGTTGTCGCGCAGGACCTTGGATTCGTGGGTGAGGGTCACTACCCGGCCTTGTGAGCTGGAAATGTTGGCCATTAGTTCATTTTGCTCCCATGTCTCTTTACAAAGTCTTACCCAGCTAGGCACCGTCTAGCCCGGCGATTATAGTCTGGGCTCTGAGGCGTTGTGTTGCACGCAGCGCCACACTAGCAGGAGAACAAAATTCCCGTGTACGGAAAACCCCCGCAACAATTCACTGGCCGCGTGCCAAAACGCTTTTGGCTAATCATGGTGGCGTTAATGGGTAGCCTGTGCCTGGTCGCACCGTCGATGGTCCAGGCCCAAAGCGAAATAAAAGGCGATGCAAAGGCCGGGTCACGGCTGTATCCGGTTTGTACCTCCTGCCATGGCGCTCACGGTTTGGGCAAGGTTGGTATGGCAGGCCCCAAGCTGGCGGGCTTGCCTGGGGACTACCTGATTAAGCAAATGCAGCAATTTCAAAATGGCACTCGCGGCGCGGCGCCCGGTGATCACAAAGGCCGACAAATGGCGGCCATGGCCAAGGGGCCAAGACTGATGCGCGAAGGCAACTTAGAGCATCTGGTCGCCTACATCCAAACCTTGCCGAATAAACCCGTGGCCAAGACCGTTTTGGGCAATGCCCAACGCGGGCAAGCCCTGTATCAGAGTTGCGCTGCCTGCCATGGCGAAGGGGGCCAAGGTGTCGAGGCAATGGGCGCACCCGGTTTGGCGGGTCAAAGCGACTGGTATCTGTTGGCCCAGCTTGAACACTTCGCCCAAGGGCGACGAGGCTACGACCCTGGGGATTTGTTAGGTAAACAAATGCAGGGTGCCGTGGGGGTTTTGCTAAGTCCCGAGGATTATGTGGATGTGGTGGCCTACATCAACACGCTGGAGCCCTAAAATGCTGGCCCCCATCGCGAGCAAGCCATCATGACTTCGCCTCGACTAACCGTTGATTTGGCAGCGCTGGCGCAAAATTACCGCAGCTTACGCCAACGTCAGGGGCACACCGTACCGGCAGATCAGACAGCTGCCGTGGTCAAGGCAAACGCCTATGGCCTGGGCGTGGCAACCGTGTCTGAGTGTCTGTGGCAGGAAGGCTGTCGACGATTCTTTGTGGCCACCGCAGACGAGGGTCTTGAATTGCGCCAGGTATTGCCGGATGCCTCTATCTACGTCTTTGCCGGCGCGACACCTGAAACGATGGACGCATTGTACCAAGGGTCACTGATACCGGTACTGAACACCCCCCAGCAATGCTTGCTGTGGAGCAGTAATGCCCAGTCCGCTGCCGCACTGCATATCGATACCGGCATGAATCGCCTGGGACTGCCCTGGGATACGGACTTCACCCAATTGCCTGCACTGACGTTAGATTTGGTGATGACGCACTTTGCTCGGGCAGACGAGGCTAGCCATCCCATGCGCGAACATCAGCAGCAGCAATTTGCCCATAGCGTCGCTGGATTAGCACAGTGCGGCTGGAGCAATTTTTGGATCAGCGCCAACAACAGCGCCGGGGCACTCACGGACAAAACGTTGCAAGCCACGGATCCAGCTTGGGTAGACCGGTTGGGTGTTGCTCTGTATGGAGTCAACCCTCACGAAGAGCTGGACTCTGTTCCAGCAGGCCATCCCATGGCAACAGTCGCCACTCTAGAGGCCCAGGTACTGCAAATACGCGCGGTTCAGCCCGGGGCTTTTGTGGGTTACGCCAGCACCTATGAAGTACAGCAACCCGGACGGCTAGCCACCATTGGTGCAGGTTATGCCGATGGGGTGCCTAGACTGCTTTCCAACCAAGGCCATGTTTACTTTCGAGGCGACCGGCTGCCCATGGTCGGCCGAATCAGCATGGATTCTCTGGTCGTAGCGTTGCCCGAATCCTGTGACTTGGTTGAAGGCGACTGGGTAGAAATTTTTGGCCCGAATCTGTCGCTGACCGAAGTCGCTACCCAAGCCCAGACCATCAGCTATGAAATTTTGACCGGTCTCAGCGCCCGAGTTCAGCGCAGGATCTAACGGACAAATAGTTTCTCCCAGACACCGGTGATGATAGAAAGACACCAGCGCTGGGGATGGGTAAAGACCGCCCGCACCGGCGTCAAATGAGTTGAGGGGAAAAAGGGGTACTCAGATGACAGCGACGGTTAACGAAAAAGGGGTATTGGCGGGCAAAGTAGCGGTAATTACCGGCGCCAGTCGGGGCATTGGCGACGCCATCGCAAGGCGCTACGCCATGGAAGGAGCAAAAGTGGTGGTTTCCGCGCGCACGGTGGAAAGCGGCGATCACTATCTGCCCGGATCCATAAACGAAACCGTAGCGCAAATTAATGCGGCTGGTGGTGAGGCGCTTGCTGTCAAAGCAGACCTAGCGGTAGCAGAGGATCGTCAGGGCTTGGTCGCCGCGGCCATGGACGCTTTCGGCGCGGTGGATATTTTGGTCAACAATGCCGCCATCACGTACTTTATCCCCGTGGCCGACTTCCCGGAAAAACGCTTTCGGCTGATGATGGATGTCCAGGTGTGGGCGCCCTTTGAGCTGGCTCAATTGGTGCTGCCAGGCATGCAGGAGCGCGGGTCGGGATGGATCTTGAATGTGTCTTCCCACGCGGCTATTCACCCTGATAAGACTCTGGATGGTCGCGGCGGCACGGTTTACGGCATGTGCAAAGCAGCGCTGGAACGTTTTACCACGGGCCTGGCTCAGGAAGTGTATCGCGATGGCATTGGCGTCAACGTCATCTCACCGGGATTGGTTGCAACTCCGGGGGTAATGCACCACAAGCTGATTAACGAAACCAATGAAGATCGAGTAACCCCAGTGGAACATATGGCCGAAGCCTGTCTGCGGCTTTGTTACGGAGACGCCCAAGCGCTTACCGGCCGTATCGATTACGCTGATGCCGTGATGGAGGAGTTTTCCCTCGAGGCACAAACCTTGATTTGATGATGACCGTAGGCTTGCTTTACTGAGCCCCAGTCAGGAGTGACATATGGCAGACGTTTCGAAGTTTTCGACACACAATGAGTATGCTAACGATTCTATCGAGGGGATGGATCTGCGTCATCTGTTGCACCCTTCTACGAATCTCGCCCAGCATCAGCAGCTGGGCCCGGTGGTGCACGAAAGCGCCAGCGGGATCTACATTCGCGACAATCACGGCAAGCAGTACTTGGAAGGCATGGCAGGACTGTGGTGCACAGCGATTGGTTATGGCCAGGAAGAGTTAGCCAGAGTCGCCTACGAGCAAATGGTGAAGCTCAATTATTCCCAGCTGTTTGCTGGGCGTACAAACGAACCCTCTGTGCGGCTAGCGGAAAAACTCAAAGCCATGGCACCTTTCGATGCGGGCCGAGTCTTCTTTGGCTTATCCGGTAGCGACGCCAACGACACTCAGATCAAACTGATCTGGTACTACAACAATGCGCTAGGACGCCCGGAAAAAAAGAAGATTATTTCGCGCAAACGGGGCTACCACGGCGTCACCGTCGCTAGCGGATCGTTGACCGGATTGCCGCCTTTCCACGCGGCTTTTGATTTACCGATCCCCGGCATTGTGCACACGTCATCTCCGCACTTTTACAGCGAAGGACTGCCCGGTGAAAGTGAGGCTGACTTTCTACAGCGTCTGGTAGACGACCTTGAGCAGTTGATCCAACGGGAAGGTCCAGAAACCGTTGCCGCATTCATAGCCGAACCGATCATGGGTGCAGGCGGAGTGGTGGTGCCGCCAGAAAACTATTTTCCGCGCATCCAACAGGTGTTGGACAAATACGATATCGCCTTTATTGATGACGAAGTGATTTGCGGTTTTGGCCGCACTGGCCAACCGTTTGGAGCCCAAACTCTGGACATTCGGCCCACCACCATGAGTATCGCTAAGGCATTGTCGTCCGCGTATTTGCCCATCAGCGCCGTGTTGTTACCAGAATCCATGTATGAAGCTTTTGCTGACCGCTCCGGCGAGCTGGGCAACTTTGCCCATGGATTTACCTATTCTGGCCACCCGGTATGTGCCGCCGTGGCCTTAAGAAATCTGGAAATGATGGAAGAAATGGATCTGTTCAATCACGCGGCCAAGATGGGCGAAGTACTGCAGCAGCGTTTGCAGCAATTCGTGGGCCATCCACTGGTGGGCGAGGTACGCGGTAAGGGTTTGATTGCCGCGGTTGAATTAGTTCGTAATGCCCAACCTCGAGAGGTTTTTGCGGCCAGTGATGGTGTTGGTGCCTATTGTTCCAGCGCGTGCCATGAGGCCGGGCTGGTGCTGCGCAATATGGGTGACTCCATCGCTATCTGCCCGCCACTGATCATTAACGAAGCTCAGATCGACGAGCTGGTGAGCAAGCTCGCGAAAGCGTTGGAGCAAACTCATCATTGGGCACACAAACAAGGGCTCTTGTCTTAAGTCATTCCGTTAGCGCATCAGCACCGGCTTGGTCGCTCACGGTGAGCCCCAGGTCTTTGAGTAACCCGTCCTTGATGCTGTAAATCCAGCCGTGCAAGGTCAGGGCCCGGCCATTGGCCCAAGCGCTCTGGATGGCTGGGCTGCGGGTCAACGACCGGAGTTGGTGTTGCACGTTCAACTCGCATAGCCGGGATAGACGCTCCTCTTCTGGCAAATCCGATAGAGCCGATTGTTGCTGACTCCAAATGGTTGAGATGCTGTCTATCCAGTTGGCAACGGTACCCACAATATTGCCGCGCATGGCCGCCTCAACACCGCCACACTGATAGTGACCGCAGACGATGATGTGTTCGACCTGCAGGGCGCTGACGGCAAACTCCACCACGCTCTGGCAGTTAGTGTCGTCGGCTCGAATGATGTTGGCTACGTTCCGGTGCACGAAGATTTCGCCTGGCAACAACCCGGTTATTTGGTTTGCTGGCACGCGGCTGTCCGAGCAGCCAATCCACAGGTATTTAGGCTTCTGTTGGGCGGCGAGTGTCGGGAAGAACTCGGGATTTTCCCGCTGCATTTTTTCGGCCCAGTTGCGATTGTTTTGCAGCAGAGCTTTCAGGTCAGGGCCATCCTTGGGCGTAACAACGTCGTTCATGGCGTTCTCCAACCCTTTGCCGCCGTGGCGGAAAAAGGCGCAAGTATTGGTGTTTCTTATTGGGGGTCTAGCATGTCCAAGACCCATGATGAATTCCAGCGAGAGTGCCGCAATTCTTGGGTAGGCCGAGCGAATTTTCCTAGAGTCGGCTTTGGGATCCGCTATCATGCGGCCTGAGCTGGTTTAAGGAAACGCGAATGCATTTGGTACCCGATTTTGACTTTGGCCATGGCGAAACCATTGGCCAACTGCGTGACAGCGTTGCAGCTTTCTGCGCCAAAGAGCTTGCTCCAAGAGCAGCAGATATCGACCGCGACAACGAGTTCCCCAGAGATTTGTGGCCACGGCTGGGTGAGCTGGGCGTTTTAGGTATGACGGTACCGGAACAGTACGGTGGTGTTGATATGGGTTACCTAGCTCACACCATTGTGCTCGAGGAAATCAGCCGGGCCTCTGGTTCTGTTGGCCTATCCTACGGGGCCCATTCGAATTTGTGCGTTAACCAGATCGTACGTTTCGGCACCGAGGAACAACGGCAAAACTACCTGCCCAAATTAGTATCTGGTGAATACCTTGGCGCATTAGCTATGAGCGAACCCGGCTCCGGGTCTGACGTGGTGAGCATGCGCCTGCGCGCAACCGATGATGGTGATGACTACATTCTCAACGGCAATAAGATGTGGATTACCAATGGCCCTGGGGCCGATGTACTCGTTGTCTATGCCACGGTAGACCCCAGCCTGGGCACCAAGGGTATTACCGCTTTTTTGGTGGAAAAAACCATGGACGGGTTTAGCACTGGCAGCAAACTGGACAAGATGGGGATGCGCGGCTCGGATACCGCAGAGCTGATTTTTGAAGACTGCCGAATTCCTAAGAGTCAGATTTTGGGCAAAGTCGGTCAGGGGGTGAGCATCTTAATGAGCGGCTTGGATTACGAACGCGTGGTGCTCGCGGGTGGCGCTTTGGGATTAAGCCGGGCGGCCCTGGATGTGGCCATGCCTTACCTGCATGAGCGACAACAATTTGGGCGCCCTATTGGCGAATTTCAGCTCATGCAGGCAAAAATTGCTGATATGTACACCGAAACCAACGCGGCTCGGGCCTATGTGTATGCCGTGGCTGCGGCATGTGACGCAGACCGAACCACACGCATTGATGCGGCAGGCTGTATTTTGTATGCCGCGGAGCGGGCTACCCAGCATGCGCTGCAGGCGGTTCAGGCCCTTGGCGGTAATGGCTACATCAACGACTTTCCTGCGGCGCGGCTGTTGCGAGACGCGAAGCTCTACGAGATTGGCGCTGGCACCAGTGAGATTAGACGCATGTTGATTGGTCGAGAGTTATTCGACGCGACTCGCGGCTGAAGCTATAATCCGCGCCACTCTGGCCCACTGCTGGGGATAAATACCGACTTGGCATCGTTGCGTTCAGGTAGATCGTCCACAGTTTTTAAGTGCAGCGGCCAGCTAGGAATTCGGTTTGAACATCCACACGTTTGATAAAGGAGAGGTCTCTTGAGACTGAGATTCATCGCTATTGCTTCAACACTCTTGCTCGCTCTTGGCGCCAACGCGGTGCCTCCGGGCAGCGACGACGAAATTGATGCCCGCCTGCAGCCCTACGGATCGGTTAATCGAGTGGCGGCAGCGGAAGTGGCTGTAGCCGAAGTGCCAGCCGAGCCATTAAGCGGTGCCCAGGTGTATGACACCTATTGCGCGACTTGCCATGCCATGGGTATTGGTGGCGCTCCGACTTTTGCTGACACCGCAGCATGGGCGCCTCGTATCGCCAAAGGCATGGACGCTTTGATGGTGAGCACCCTGAATGGCATCAATGCCATGCCCGCGAAGGGATTGTGCATGTCTTGCTCGGACGACGAGCTGGCTGACGCGGTTACCCATATGGTTGACGCGGCGCGCTAGAACGATCCGTCGTAAGCTCTGCATTGGGGATCCCAATGCAGAGCCGCCTATCTACTGTGCTGGGTAGATCCCTCCCGTTTTCCCTTTTTGCACCAATTTAATGCGCTGAGTATGTTCGCCGCACCACAGGTAGGCGCTGGTCAATCCGCCCTAGGTCTCAGACAACGCAAAAATCCTGGAGTTGGGGTCAGCTGCTCAAACGTCGTGCAAAAAAACCTAATAAAAACAAAGGCTCTGAAGAACCCCCCCGAAAATGTTAGGTGCCGATTAAAAGTTGGCCCGCATGTTGCTTCATGGGA
>JAYOSS010000023.1:11455-22067 GCA_038139355.1 Gammaproteobacteria bacterium | reverse complement strand
GTAAACAGACAGATCGGCTCTGGTCGCTAGGTTGAAAACAACCGCGCCAGAGCGTCACCTGGACTCGGTTGGCGCATAAAAGCCTCGCCAACCAAAAAGCAATACACCCCTTGGGCAATCATCGTCTGAACATCGCCGGCATTGGCGATGCCACTCTCTGTGACCACCGTGACATTTGGGGGAATGCGCGGCAACAGGTTCAAGGTTGTGTGTAAAGAGGTATCAAACGTTTTCAGATCACGGTTGTTGATACCTACTAACGTGGGGTTCAATGCCAGTGCAATGTCCAGTTCCGCCTGGTCGTGCACTTCAATCAGTACATCCAAATTCAAACTCAAGGCACATTGGTGCAACTCGCTGAGTCGCTCTGGAGATAGGGCGCTGGCAATCAGTAAGATGCAATCTGCTCCCATCAATCGAGCTTCCAGAATTTGATAGGGGTCTATCGTAAAGTCCTTGCGGATAATGGGCAGATCTACAGCGTCCCTGACGGCTCTGAGGTATTCGTCGGCTCCTTGGAAGTACTGTTCATCCGTCAAAATGGACAAACAGGTAGCGCCGTTGGCAGCGTAGTCCAAAGCAATGGCGATGGGATCAAAGTCTGCTCGGATCACACCCTTACTCGGCGACGCCTTTTTGATTTCCGCAATGACACCGGGTTTGTGCTGAGAGGCTTGGGCCTTCAGTGCATTCACAAATCCCAACGGGTTGCGCACAGTCTGGGAGGCCACTTTTTTTTCTAGCTCGGCGGCACTGAGCTTTGCTTTGCGTGCAACTAGCTCTTCGGCCTTGGTTGCGATAATGCGGTCAAGGATGGTGCTCATGATTGCGGCTCGTCCGATGCCGTGGCCTCTGCCATCAGGCTGGAGATACGCACCAGCTCGGCTAATCGTTCCTTGGCTAAGCCACTTGAGATCGCGTCTTGAGCCATGGCGACACCATTGACCAGGGTAGTTGCAATGCCACTGACGTAGATCGCGGCCCCAGCATTCAGCGCCACAATATCTGCCGCTGCACTGGCGTCGTCACTCAGGGACTGTTTTACCAACGCTAGGCTGCTTGCCGCGGAATCCGCTACCAAGCTCGCAAGTTCCTCCTGGGATCTGGGCGTCATGCCGAAATCCTCAGGACTGATGTCGTACTCGCTGATTGCATTGTTTTTCAGCTCCACGACGTGGGTTGCTGCGTCTAGACGGATTTCGTCCAGACCTTGGCTATGGACCACCATGGCGTGTTCGGATCCCAGCAGTTGTAGTACTTGGGCAACTTTGAGCTGCCAATCTGCAGAAAACACGCCAATGACCTGGCATTTAGCTCCGGCAGGATTGGTCATGGGTCCCAGTACATTCATTAGGGTACGAATGCCAATTTCCTGACGAATAGGGCCTGCAAAGCGCATCGCACTGTGATGGGCTTGAGCGAACATGAAGCCTACGCCCACTTCGTCAACACAAGCGGCAATTTGCTCCGGCGATAAGTCCAGTGAAACCCCGGCAGCTTCCAAAACATCCGCGCTACCGCTGAAGCTGGTCATTTTGCGATTGCCGTGCTTGGCAACTTTGGCTCCCGCAGCGGCCGCGACAAAGGCGGCAGCGGTTGAAATATTAAACAGCTTGCTGCCACTGCCGCCGGTCCCGCAGGTGTCAACCAAGTGCTTGCTGCTTACCGCTACCTTGGTCGACAGTTCGCGCATGGTCAGTGCCGCGCCCGCAATTTCTTCGGCGGTTTCGCCTTTGACACGCAGTGCTGCTAAGACAGCGCCAATTTGTCCTGGCGTCGCCTCCCCAGACATGATCTGTTGGAATATGGCTGCAGTATCCGACTGGCTCAGGTCCTCGCCAGCAACAATCTTGGTCAACGCTTCAGGTATTTGCATGGGTCATCTCTGAGTAAGGCGCCGCTACCGATGCAAGAAGTTGTTGAGTAGCTGGTGGCCAAACTGGGTCAAAATAGAGTCCGGGTGAAACTGTACACCTTCCACATCCAGCTCACGATGGCGAAGGCCCATGATGGCATCCAAAGTTCCATCTTTTTCGGTCCAGGCGGTTATTTCTAGTGACTGAGGCAGTTGCTCTGGATCCACCACCAGAGAGTGATAGCGCGTGGCCTCAAAGGGGTTGTCCAGCCCGCTAAATACGCCCTGACCGTGATGATGAATCATCGAGGTTTTGCCATGCATAACCTCGTTCGCGCGAACCACCTTGCCACCATAGCTTTGGCCAATACTCTGATGGCCCAAACAAATCCCCAGCAGTGGAATTTTGCCGGCGAAGTGACTGACGGTTTGCAGCGAGATGCCGGCCTCGTTTGGCGTGCACGGTCCCGGTGAGATCACGATTTTTTCCGGTGCCATGGCTTCGATGTCGGCAATGGATATTTCATCGTTACGCTTTACCGTCACTTCGGCCCCAAGTTCCAACAGGTACTGGACAACGTTAAAGGTGAATGAATCGTAGTTGTCAATCATTAAAATCATGGGTGACTGCTCCCTTATTCGTCTGGATTGATCATGCGGTTTTCGGCCATGGCCGCCGCTCGAAAAATGGCTCTGCCTTTATTCAGGCTTTCCTTCCACTCCAAACGTTCTATCGAGTCGTGAACAATGCCGCCACCAGCTTGTATATAAAGATAGCCGTCTTTGATCACCGCCGTGCGAATGGCAATGGCGGTATCCATGTTGCCATTCCAAGCTAAATAGCCAACGGCGCCGCCATAGATGCCGCGTTTAACCGGCTCCAGCTCGTCAATGATTTCCATGGCTCGAACCTTGGGGGCGCCAGATAATGTGCCCACGGGTAACGTCGCTCTAAGCACATCCATGGCTGATTTTTCTGGCTGCAGCTTGCCTTCTACCGTCGAGGATAGATGCATGACATGGGAGTAGCGCTCAATCACAAATCGTTCCACCACTTCCACAGACCCAGCTTGAGACACCCGGCCAACATCGTTGCGACCCAGATCGATAAGCATCAGGTGCTCGGCAAGTTCCTTGGGGTCAGCTTTGAGCTCCGCCTCAAGGGCGAGGTCTTCGGCTTCGGTATGTCCTCGGCGTCGAGTGCCCGCTAGGGGACGGTTGGTGATTACCCCGTCTTCAACCCGGGCCAGAATCTCTGGCGATGAGCTGACGATTTGAAAGTCATCCAAGTCCATGAAGTACATATAGGGTGAAGGGTTCAGACTTCGCAGCGCCCGATACATGTTGATGGATGGAGCGTGGAAAGGAATGTGCATACGCTGGGCAAGCACCACCTGCATCACATCACCAGCCCGGGTGTATTCCTTGATTCTGCCAACGGCGGCTTTGAATTCTTCTTCGCCAAACTCGGAGATAAAGTCGCTCTCCCGTAAAGCATGATTGGCGCTACCGTCCTGCAAACCTTGCACTGGCAAAGACAAGGTTTGTTCTCGGTCGCGCAAGCGCTGGCGCATCTGCGCTTCCGCATCCGGATCGTCGGCGTCCACAAGGCTGATCATTTTCATGCGACCTTCGAGGTTGTCGACAACGACGACTTCCTCGCTGACCATGAGCACGATATCCGGAGTGGCCAGGCGGTCATTTTCTTTGCTGGGTTGCAGGCGTTTTTCGACGTAGCGCACCGTGTCGTAACCGAAGTAGCCAACCAAGCCGCCGAAAAATCTAGGCAACCCATCAACGTCTGCGACATCGAAGCGATTTTGAAAGGCCTCAACGAAGGACAGCGGATCCTGGGTTTCGACCTCTTCCACTACTTCGCCGTCGGTGATTACTTGAACTCGATGATCATTGACCTTTACTACGGTTCGCGCGGGTAGCCCTACGATGGAATAGCGGCCCCACTTTTCGCCGCCCTGGGCGGATTCCAGCAGGTAGCTGTATGGACCTTTAGCGAGTTTGAGATAGACCGAGAGTGGCGTGTCCAGATCGGCCAGCGCTTCGTGAACCACAGGTTTGCGGCGGTAAACGGGGTGGGGCGTAGTCATGTGTCGTTCCAAAGAAATGCAAGTTACTGAAGAGGTGAGGTGTGCTTTGTTTGCTCGGTGGTTGAGCCCAAGGCACAGTCTCGGGTGCGATTAGCGTCGCCAGCTACCTCGCCAAGATTCGTCATTTCTAAAAGGTGTCGCACAAAACATGATGTGTTTGATCCGCAAAAAACGGTGAGAGGCTATCATGCTGGGCCAAGGTTGTGGAGTACTAGGCATAGCAGATTGTTAAGTCGCTAAAGTCATCACGCTATGGGTTTATGCCAGTGAGTCCCAGGACCTCATCCATCTGGCTGAACAAAAAAGTGGGTGCCAGCGAGCTCACATCCACGCCGTGATTGTAGCCATGACGAAAGCACGCCACATCGATACCCGCCGCTTTTGCAGCATCTACATCGGTAGCGGAGTCACCCACCATCAAAGCGTCAGCCCCAGCCACCTGTAACTGCTGTAAACAAAGCTCGATGGGATCTGCTGCGGGTTTAGGTGCCTTTGCGGTATCGCCGCAAACCACAGACCCAAAATAGCCGTCTAGGCTCAACGCTTGGAGTAGCGGTAAAACGAACCGGGTGGGTTTGTTGGTTACTACCGCCAGTTTTTTGTTTGCGTCCAGCAAGCGATCCAAGGTGTCGATAACCCCGGCGTAGACCACGCTGTGGTCTGCAACATGATCGGCGTAGAAATTCAGAAAGCGTTGCAGCAGCTCGTCAACGGTATCCGGGGGCAGGTGTAAACCGTGATAGGCCAATGCCTGGGTAAGCGAGTGCTTGGCGCCTAAACCAATCCAGTTTCTAGCTTGATCCTGTGTCACACCGGGATAGCCAGCTTCCGTCAACGCGACGTTCAGGGCATTGCCTAAATCTGGCGCGGTATCCACCAACGTGCCGTCCAGATCAAACAGATAGGCTTGGTAGCTTTTGGCAGGCGTGTTCACGCGTCGGCGATTTCGTCACGCATGGCATTGATCGTGGCAGCGTAGCTATCGGCGCCAAATATTGCGGTACCGGCAACGAAGGCATCTGCCCCAGCCGCGGCTGCGGCGCCGATGTTGTCGATCTTGATGCCGCCGTCGATTTGCAGCCGAATATCTCGCCCAGATGTATCGATCAGCTCTCGGGCTTGCCGCACCTTGTCTAAACTGGAGGGGATGAAAGCCTGACCGCCGAAGCCTGGGTTCACCGACATGATTAGCACCAGATCCACCAAATCGATCACAGGCTCTAACGCTTGTAGCGGTGTTGCCGGATTGAACACCAGCCCGGGTTTTGCACCGCCATCGCGAATGATGCTGAGGCTGCGATGCAGATGCTCGGTGGATTCCGGATGAATGGTGATGTAGTCGGCGCCAGCGACCAAGAAATCCTCAATCAAACGGTCCACGGGTTTCACCATCAGATGCACGTCGATACAGGCATCAATGTCCGCCTTACGCAGCGCGCTGAGTACCAAGGGCCCCACAGACAGGTTGGGCACATAGTGGTTGTCCATGACATCAAAGTGGATGGTGTCGGCGCCTGCGTCCAATACGTCGGTCACCTCCTCGCCCAGGCGAGCGAAGTCAGCAGCCAAAATTGAGGGGCAAATCCAAGGGTGCATGCTCAAACCTCTCGCTGAAAAAGCCATGTTAACCGAGCTGTCCCAAGATGCATGGATTTTTGCGCAAACCTTTGTCGGAGATTTAACTCAGCTGGCGCTGCGGTTTACCTCGGCATAGTCGGCGGGGGTGCCGATGTCCGACCAATGACCGGTATGAATTTGTACCGCCACCCGGCCCTGCTCCATTGCGTCGAACAGCAGGTCTCGGAGCGAAAACGGCCCCTGCGGCGCGTTTTGAAACAGATTCCGATGAAGTACGGCGATGCCTGCATAAACATAGTCGTCACCCCGCGCACGCAACCGGCCAGCGTCGGCACAAAAGTCACCCTCAGTCCGAGAGGCTGGTTTCGGCACTAAGACCAAGTGGGCAAGATCGTCGCCCAGCAGTTGATTTGGCAAATCGGTAAAGTCGAAGTCGCAGAATATGTCGCCGTTACAGATTAGGAAGGTGTCGTCTTGCAGTAGTGGCAGAGCCTGTTTGATACCGCCGCCAGTTTCGAGCAGAGTTTTCTCGCGACTGTACGCAATGGACAACCCCATCGATGAGCCACTTCCTAGGGCGGTTTCGATCTGCTCACCTAAGTGATGAGTGTTAATGACTACGTCGCTAACACCAGCGGCTTTGAGCCGACCTAAAATGGAAAAAATGATCGGCACGCCCAACACGGGCAGCAGTGGTTTGGGAGTGGAGTCTGTCAGCGGAGCCAACCGGGATCCCTTGCCGGCGGCCAATATCATGGCCTTCAACGGGGCGGGTCCAATTCGGTGTGCAGCTGACTCATAGTTTGACCTTTGCGACTCCACGCTTGAAGTAACTGACTAAACTCCCAGAGTTCGGGATAAGCGCCGGTTAGTGTTACCAGTCTTTCTAATACCGGGAGGATATATCCCAGATGGCTCGACTTGGCGTCGCGCAGATGCAGCCGAGCAAAGATACCAATGGCTTTGACCTGGCGCTGGATCGCGCAGGCATCGTGCCACCAGGTCACCTGCTGAGAATTTTCAGCGCTGAGCTGGGGGCTGTTGGCAGCAAATCGCGCCAAGCTGCTGGCGATTAGGCTTTCGTCGTGCGTGTAGTAACAGTCCCGCAGCAATGAGGCCACGTCATACAGCGCCGGGCCGATCAACGCATCCTGAAAATCGACAATGCCCAGCCGGGTTGTTTGACCCTCATCGAAAATCAGCAGATTGCGGCAGTGATAGTCCCGATGCACGCAAACTTGCGGTTGATCGAGCATGGCGGTAACCAGGGTATTTCTGCTGCGTGATAGCACTTGGGCGTCCTGGTCACTGATGGCTTGTTCCATCAACCCTTCCACTAACCATTGCTGGCACAGGTCAAATTCCATGACGAGACGATCTTGATCATAGGCTGGGATCTGAGGGTCATTGACTTGTTGCCACCCCACCAAACCACCCAGTGCGGTATGCACCAAATGCGCCATGCGATCGTGGTTGCTCGCGGCTTGGCGATAGCCATCGGCCAAATGCATGTCACCTAGATCTTCCATAAGAAAGAACCCTAGGGCCTGGTCCTGAGCCCACACGGTGGGTGTGCCTAGGCCGGCAAAAATCTTCGCGAGGGCAAGGAATTGTGCATTGTTTTCCAGCTCCGGCGGGCTCCACATGGCAACCCATGTCTGGGCTGAAACCTGGTCTTTGACTCGATAGAAATGACGGTGGCTGGCTTCCACAGGCAGCGCCATCAAAACCAGATCGGTTTCTTTCAGGTTAGGCAGGGATGCCTGGGATTGCAGCTGGCTGTGACACCAGGAGCTGAGCTTGGTTACTGACGTGTGCACGATAGGATTATATCCGCTGGAACATTTCTTTTATCATGGCGGGATGAAAAAAAATCGTCCCCTTCGCCGGGCAATGGCAACAGCTCTGTTAGCCTCAATCGCCAGCTACGCCATATCCGCCGATTCGCAGACGTCATCGTTCGCCGATGATCTGGCCTCCCGTCTCTATCAAAAACCTCAAATTGGCAAGACCAGTTTTGGTCAGTGTCTGGGTGGTTACGCCTCCATCCCCGAACTGCAAACCACGCCCCCAGATTCGAAGGACACAAACAACGCCAGAGTCATTTCCGTTGAGATGGATCGTCTCACCGGACAACGGGATGGCTTAGTACATATGCAGGGCAATGTGATTGTCGTGGATCAAGGCCGGCAACTGCAGGCACCCCAGGCCGAACTGGATGTATCCCAACAAAACGTGCTCTTCCCCCGAGGCCTGTTGGTCCAAGAGGGGGAGCTAATTCTGCAGGGCGATCAGGGTCAGGCAGGTTTGGATGGCCGCTCTTTGAGCTTGAATGCTGTGCAATGGGTCATGCCTGGTCAGCACTTGCGCGGCACGGCTCAAAGTCTTGACGGTTCCAGCCAAGATAAATTGCAGCTCAACAACGCCACTCTAACCCGTTGTGAACCTGGCAATAGTGGCTGGTTGCTAAGCGTGGATGAGCTAGAAATAGACGAAACCAAGGGATACGCCAGCGCCAAGGGCGCAGTACTGCGCATCAAATCTGTCCCCGTGGGTTACTTGCCTCGCATGCGCGTTTCCTTAGATGGCCAACGCACCACTGGCTGGCAAATGCCCTCGGGCAGTTTGGGCAGCAGCGATGGCCTGGAAGTTCAGGTGCCTTATTTTTGGCGTCTTTCGCCCCAGCTCGACGCCACCGTAGCTCCTCGATGGATCAGTGAACGAGGCTTCGGTATCGATGGCAATTTGGGTTACGTCAGCGACAACCAAGAAACCGCGGTGGATGTGTCTTATCTGCCATCGGACGATTTGTACAACGGCCTGTATGACGAGGATACCTATCGCTCTCTCGGCGGCGCCGCAACTTTGGGTGACTTTGAGCCGGCAGATCGGTGGTTGGTAGCGGTGAACCATCAAGGCCGTCTGAGCGAGCTGAATACGCGAGTGGACTTTGCGCGCACCAGTGATCGTGACTTTTTTCGGGACCTGGACTCCTATGTGGGCCTGACCAATCCCAATGCGCTGAACCAACTCGTCGAGCTTTCATATCGCAGTGATCACCTGAGTGTTTCGCTGCGTTCCCTTGGCTTTCAGCGCTTGGATGAATTGAGCCTTGCTGATTACGAAGTCGTGCCTGCACTTAGCGCTACCTATCGGTCAAACCCTATACATTCGGGGCTGGGGTTCTCCTTGGCAGGACAGTGGTCTGAATTTGATCGCCGTTTGCCATCACTGGGCGCCGCTGACACAGCGGTCTTTGGCCTTGAGGGCAGTAGAATGCACTTGGTGCCCGCATTGGGCTATCGCCAAGACTACGCCAGCGGTTTCTGGGCCTTAGACGGCGGCTACCAGTTAACCCGCTACCAGTTCGATTCAGTGCCGCTTGCTCTGGATGGACAGCCCCAGAGTGCACTGGCGGCGGCATTGGACGCACAAAAAGATCGGGGTATTCCGTTTTTTAGCGCCCAGGGTGGTTTGTTTTTCGAGCGCGAAGTGAGTTGGCAGCAACGCGCCTTTATCCAAACCCTAGAGCCTCGAGTGTATTACCTTAAACAAGGTTATGAGCGGCAGGATGCGCTGCCCATCTATGACAGTGTCCCCATCATCTTGACCTTTGACGAATTATTTTTGCAGAACCACTTTGCAGGCTTGGACCGGATAGGAGATGCCGATCGGGCAACCTTTGCCTTGACCAGTCGCTTGATCAGTCCAGTGGGACGAGAGGTGCTGGCCATCAGCGCCGCGCATTTGCAGCACTTTAAAACGCCGCGGGTGATCCTGCCGGGGTTTGCAGACGTTGGCGTGAGCGACCTGTTCGCCGCTGATATAACACTGAATGCAGCGAATGATTGGCAGCTTCGAGGCCGACAACTATGGAATTACGATGCCAGCTTATGGGAAGAGTTGGGTATTTCTTTACATATGCGCGGCGAAGGTCGCAGCAGGTACAACCTAGGCTTTAAACGCCGGCGGTTAGAACAGATTAAACAGGCGGAGTTTTCCGCCTACGCGCCGGTGAATCAGCATGTGGCCCTCACGGTCCGTTGGCATTACGACGTTGAACAGCACAGAACTTTGGAAGCCTTTGCGGGTCTTGAATATGATGACTGCTGTACTCGAGTGCGATTCATTGCGCGTCAGTATTTGGAGAATCCAAGCTATCGAAATTTCGGTCTGCCCCCGGCAATGCTGCCGAGTAATCTCTTGCGTACAGACCGCGGCGTCTTGCTTGAGGTGCAGTTAAAAGGTTTGGCAGGATTCGGTAGTAAAGTAGAGGCACTGCTGCGCCGAGGCGTGTACGGTTACGATTCGCCGAGCCAGCGAATGAGTAGATACTAACAACACAACACGACTAGAGTCCGAACGGCGCCGTGCAATCGGCTGCGGTGATGCGCGAGTCGGCAGTTCGCATATTGGCCCCAGCCGCCGCAACATGAACCGTGTACGAGCAACAGCGTTTTAGAGAAATAATCAGAGCGATCCCACCATGAACTCAGGAACTTTAAAAGACATCTCCCAGACCTTGCTCCGGGGCACCGTCATGATGACGCGAGGTCTGGCATTGCTGGCGCTGACGTGGTTGCCGTTAACCGCAGCTGCCCAGTACCAGCGACTCGAAGCCATCGTGGCCGTCGTTGATGATGACGTTGTGCTAGCCAGCGAGTTGATAGCCCGCTTGGAAACCGTGCGACGCACCATGAAGGAAAACAATATGCAGCTGCCGCCCGGGGATGTGCTGATTAATCAAATCATGGAGCGATTGATCATCGAGAATATCCAGATGCAGGAGGCTGAAAGGCGAGGGATAACCATCGACGATGAAACCCTAGCGCGGGCGATAGCGGAATTTGCGCGCAGCAATAATATGACCATGGAGCAATTTCAGCTTAGCGTGGTTCAAGATAGTGGGAGCTACCGACAGTTTCGAGAGGAAATACGCAACGAGCTCACCATCAACCGGCTCCAGCGGGGAATGATAAACCGGCGCATAACCATCAGCGATCAGGATGTTAAGGCATTGCTTAATTCGCCTTTCTATAAGCAGATGTTTTCTGACGAATATCGAGTTGGACAT
>JAYOSS010000023.1:0-11445 GCA_038139355.1 Gammaproteobacteria bacterium | reverse complement strand
ACATATCATGCGCAGCCTCGAAGATGGGGCTAGTGATGCCGATAAAGATGCGGCGGTCGCAGAAGCCGAAGGCCTGATTGAAGAGCTGCGTCAGGGCGCTGATTTTGCCCAGATGGCTATCGCGAAGTCCGCGGCCAGCACTGCCCTGGAGGGTGGTGATTTAGGCTGGCGTAGGGCTGGTGAATTGCCCACCCTGTTCGCCGATGTGGTTTTGGATATGCAGGTGGACGATGTCGCGGCGCCCATCGTCAGCGGGTCATCCATACACATCATTAAGCTTCTGGGTCAACGAGGCGCAGGCACCGAACGCGCGTCTCAAACCAATGTCAGCCATATATTGATCCGGCCATCAGAAATCCTTTCCCTGGAGCAGGCCAAGACCAAGGCAGATGAGGTTCACCAGCTTTTGCAAGCAGGTGGTGATTTTGCCGAGCTGGCGAAAGAACATTCCGAAGACCCTGGCAGTGCGCTCAACGGTGGGGCCCTAGGGTGGTCAACTCCGGATCAGTTTGTAGCCGAATTTGCAGCGGTAATGGGAAACACGGCCACCGGTCAAATCAGCGAGCCGTTTCAGAGCGAATTCGGCTGGCACATTCTTTGGGTGCAAGATCGTCGTGAACAAGACATGAGCGATGAAGCTCGCCGCAACATGGCCATGGATCTGTTGTTCCGCCGTCGCTTCGAGGAAGAGCGCCAAGAATGGCTGAAGGAAATTCGCGACGAAGCCTTTGTCGAATTGCGGCTATAGCTGCTGATGCCAGTCATCGCAATCACGCCCGGTGAACCTGCGGGCATTGGGCCCGATTTAGTGCTTCAGGCTGCCCAGCACAAGCGAGAGGCGGCATGGGTTGTGATTGCAGACAAAACCATGCTGGCCGAGCGCGCTCAGGCTCTGGCATTGCCCCTGATCATAGATGAACACACGAACAGCCCCGCCACGGCCGCGGGCTGCCTGACGGTAATGGATGTGCCCTTGGCCGAGCCGGTTAAGCCTGGCGTGCTGGCGGTTGCAAATGCCCAGGGCACGCTGGCGGCTCTGGATCAGGCCATTGCTGGCTGTATGGATCGGCGTTTTCATGCCCTGGTCACTGGGCCCATGCAAAAATCCATCATGATGGATGCGGGGATGAGGTTCTCCGGACATACGGAACATCTGGCGCAAAAATCGGGTGTTGAGGACGTGGTCATGTTGCTAGCCAGCGATGCCATGCGAGTGGCCCTAGCCACAACGCATCTCCCATTGCAGTCAGTATCCGCCCAGTTGACGCCCGAACTGCTGGAGCGTCGGCTGCGTATTTTGCAGCGAGGATTGCAGCAGCAATTTGGCATTGAGCAGCCGCGGATTTTAGTCTGTGGTCTGAATCCCCACGCCGGTGAAGGCGGTCATCTGGGACGTGAAGAGATCGAGGTCATCGAGCCTGTTTGCCAGACACTAAAAGCCCAAGGCCTGGATATCACCGGTCCTTTGCCAGCGGACACGTTGTTCACACCTCAGCACTTGGATTCCGCTGATGCGGTCATGTCTATGTTTCACGATCAAGGGTTGCCCGTGCTCAAGTATTCGGGTTTTGGCTGCGCGGTGAACATTACCCTTGGACTGCCATTTATCCGGACCTCAGTAGACCACGGCACCGCCTTGGATTTAGCAGCGACCGGTAACGTCAGTCATGGTTCGTTCAGCGCAGCCATGTCTCTGGCGATCAACATGACAGAACATCTGCATGCGCCCACGTAAGCGTTTCGGACAGCACTTCCTCCACGATCAGCGTGTGCTGCAAAACATCGCCAATGTCATGGCGTTGCGGCCTTCCCAGCAGGTCATGGAAATCGGCCCGGGCCAAGGCGCGCTAACGGAGTATTTACACAGCAGCGAGTTAAGCCGCTATCTGGCAATAGAAATTGATCGGGATCTGGCGCCCTTGCTGCCGTCCAAATTTCCCGGCATAGAAGTGCTGGAGCAGGATATTTTGCGCACCAACCTAGCCACGGTGTTATCCGTTGGTGAAAACGCAGCAGGCTGGCGGGTTGTGGGTAACTTGCCCTACAACATCTCATCACCCTTGATTATGCAGCTGATTGATCAAGTGCTAGCCCAGCCTGGCAGCATCATCGATATGCACTTTATGCTGCAGAAAGAGATGGCCTTGCGTCTGACCGCCCAGCCCGGCAGCAAGGCTTGGGGGCGATTGAGCGTCATGACCCAGATAACCCTGGACACCGACTACTTGTTCGATGTGCCACCAGAGAGTTTTCGGCCGCCACCCAAAGTGGATTCCGCGGTGATCCGCATGATCCCTAAATCCGATGGCGCGATGCCGGTGTCACGCAAGAGCCTGGATCAGGTGCTGCGTCTTGCCTTTGCGGGTCGGCGCAAACGATTGTCTAATGCGCTAAAGACTCTGGAGCTGGACTGGCATGCCATCGGGATCGATCCGGCGTTACGGGCGGATGACGTCAGCATAGAGGCGTTTTTGACTCTGGCTGAGGCGGTACAAGACCACTCAATCGAATAATGCAGCGTCAGGCTCTATGATTAAGAGCAGTCAACATCATTCACAGCACGAGAAATAACAGTGGCAGAAAACGATTTGGCGGAAAGTATTGAGGTGTCGGTACAGGTTCAGTATCTCGATAGCGAGTCGGCCCCAGAGCAGGAACGCTTTGCCTTCGCCTATACCATAACCATTGCGAATCACGGGCAAACGCCCAGTCAACTGTTGAACCGTCATTGGGTAATAACCGATGGCAGAGGTGAGGTTCAGGAGGTGCAAGGGCCTGGCGTTATTGGTCAGCAGCCTTGGCTGGATGAAGGCGAGCAATTTACTTATACCAGTGGCGCGGTGCTGAAGACGCCGGTTGGCACCATGGAAGGCAGCTACGAATTTCGCACCGACGCTGGAGAGCTGTTTCTGGTGCCCATTGCTCTTTTTTCCCTTCGCGTTCCCGGGATGGTGCACTAGCGCTGATGGCGATTTATGCGGTCGGTGATGTGCAGGGGTGTTGGCGGGAGCTCGATGCGCTGCTGAGAAAGATCAATCTCCAAGACAGCGATGAGCTTTGGCTGGCAGGTGATTTAGTGAATCGTGGTCCAGATTCCCTGCAAGTGCTTCGTCAGGTGCGGGAAATGGGAGCGCAATGCCGCGTTGTGCTGGGAAATCATGACCTACATTTTCTGGCCATTGTGTTTGGTGGCAAAAGCCCACACGGCAAAGACACATTCGACGAGCTTTTGGCTGCGCCAGATGTTGAAGAGTTGGCCCATTGGCTGCGGTGTCAAAAGCTCATCCACAGCGGCCGCGGATACGTCATGGCCCATGCTGGGATTCCGCCCCAGTGGTCTGTGGAGCAGGCTCAAGCTTTCGCCCGGGAAGTAGAGTTGGTGATCGGTCAAAGCGACGTTGAAGCGGCCCAAGCCGCTATCTCCTATCGAGATTTTTTTAAGGCGATGTATGGCAATCACCCATCGCTATGGGATGACAACCTAGACGGCATGGAGCGGTTGCGAGGGATCGTCAATTACTTAACTCGCATGCGCCTGCTCGACAGGGATGGCGCTTTGGATTTTGCCCACAAGGGTGTCTTGGCAGCTGCGCCCGATCATTTGCAGCCATGGTTTGCGGACCCGAGAAGTCCTCGTCAAAGTCATCGGATACTCTTTGGTCATTGGGCGGCTTTGGACGGACAAACTCAGACTCCCCATTGCATAGCCTTGGATACGGGCTGTGTGTGGGGGCGGCAGCTCACCGCTTATCGCCTAGACGATGGGCACAAATTTCAGCAATCGGCGCTGTAGCCTGTGTTGCTAGATCCGCCCTTGCGCTGATCAAACCAGTTCCCCACAGTAGCGAAGAATTGCCCCGAGGCCACCGCAACGTGTTAACGCAAAAGCTTGAAATCTATCTCGTGGGGGGAGCCGTTCGCGACCGTCTGATCAGCGAACAACACGCTAAGCCCCACAATGCCGCTGCCAGCGATAGAGACTGGGTGGTGGTGGGTTCCACCGCTGAGGAATTGTTGGCCTCGGGTTTTGTGCAAGTGGGCAAAGATTTTCCGGTGTTTTTGCATCCGCAGACCAAGGAGGAGTACGCGCTAGCCCGCACCGAGCGCAAGCGCGGAAGCGGGCACACGGGTTTCGAGGTGGATGCCAGTCCTACCGTCACGCTGCTTGAGGATCTTTCGCGGCGTGACCTAACCATCAACGCCATAGCCGAAGACGCCAATGGGCAGCTAGTGGATCCCAGCGGCGGTCAGCAGGACATTGCCGAAGGTTGGCTGCGCCACGTTTCTGGGGCTTTTGTAGAGGATCCATTGCGGGTGTTTCGTGTTGCGCGCTTTGCGGCCCAACTACCGGGATTTAACGTGGCTGCAGAAACCCAGCTGCTGATGACTCAGATGTGCACCGACGGTGAGTTACGGACGCTGTCACCCGAACGCGTTTGGCAGGAATTGGTCAAAGCCTTAGCTGGCCCAGAGCCCCAGCGTTTTTTTCAGGTGCTGGCAGCCTGCGGGGGGCTCACCGATTGGTTTCCGGAATGTGAGGCTAGGACTTGGGACTTGGTGTTCGACCCGCGAGCAGATGCCACGCTCAGGTATGCCAAGTTGCCTCTAGCAGAAGCAGCGTTGTTGACCTTGGCAGATCGTCTGCGGGCGCCAAAGACTATTGCTCAGGCGGTGCAAGATCGGTTCGCCCATTTATCGGTGTTGCAGAGCTGGCCCCAGGTGGATGCTTCAGCATTGTGGGAGACGCTAAATCAGCTGCGGGCGCTTCAAGACCCTCAGCGCTTGACCCGCCTCATTGGGTTGGTTGACGAGGCGGAAGATCGCTTGCGACTGGAGCAACAGCTGTTACCACTGTGCGCAGAGCTGAAACAGGTACGACTGGGCGGCGAGGAGGCCCAACTCCAGGGAGCCGAGTTTGGTCAGGCCCTCAACCGGCAGCGTAAGCGTCATGTGCAAAGGTATTTGTCTGGTTTGTAAGCGCGCTTAGGCGGCAGGTCCCAGAACTACTCTCGGTAGATTTCGACGCCAACTGCCGCCGCCGCTGGGACAGCCTTGGGCTTTTCCACCCGGACGGTGACACCGTCAGCACCTGCTTGCAGGCAGGCCTTCGCAATATCTTCTACCAAGGTCTCTATGAGCAGATATTTGCCTTCAATAGTCAGAGTCCGAGCCGCGTCAGCAAGCTCAGCGTAGTTCAGCGTGTCGTCGATATGCTTGCTGGCAGCGGCCACAGCGGCATCGGTGAACAGGGTGAGGTTAATGACCACTGGCTGAGGGTGAATTCGTTCTTCCGGCAAAATGCCCAAAATGGCGTCGAAGGTGAGGTCTCGAACAATAATCTTGTCCCGAGGGGAAGCGGCATCAGTCATATTGCCGCCAATTCCGTCATGGGCCAGCGAGGGCGGGTCATAATGGCCAAGCCCTCTGATTGGCCGCCGGCCATACGCAGCGCTCCGGCATAGGCAATCATGGCGCCATTGTCGGTACACAAGTCCAAAGGGGCGTAAACGATTTCAGCGTCTAGGTTGTCCGCAAGCTCATGGCGCAGTCGCGTGTTGGCGCTGACACCGCCAGCGATGACCAATTGACCCGCGCCGGCTTGTTCCATGGCACGGCGGCACTTAATGACCAGGGTATCTACCGCAGCCATTTCAAAGGCCAGAGAAACATCGGCTATGTCTTGGTCGGATAAGGTGCCCAAGGTTTGCACCGTGTTCAGAGCATAGGTTTTTAAGCCGCTAAAGCTGAAGTCCAGACCGGGTCGATCGGTCATGGGCCTTGGAAAGCGAAAACGCTTGGGATCACCTTGCTGAGCCTGAGCCGCTATCTTGGGGCCGCCGGGATAACCCAATCCCAGAAGTTTGGCGGTTTTGTCAAAAGCCTCGCCAGCCGCGTCGTCAACGGATTCGCCCAAGATTTCGTAGGCACCGAAGTCCTTAACGTGGACCAGTTGCGTGTGTCCGCCTGACACTAATAGGGCAACAAATGGCAGTGTTAGCGAGCCGCCCTCGCGGTTAATCAGCGGTGCCAGCAAATGCGCTTCCATGTGATGAATGCCCAGCGCTGGAATGCCCAGGGACCAGGCAAGACTTTTGCCAAAGGAGGCGCCGACCAGTAAAGCCCCCATAAGGCCGGGCCCTGCGGTATAGGCAATTCCGTCCAGGTCATCCAAAGTTTGACCGGCGTCAGCGAGCACTCTCTCGGTTAACGGCGTGATCTTGCGAACGTGGTCTCGGGAAGCCAGCTCGGGTACCACGCCACCGTAGTCCGCATGAAGGGCCACTTGGCTGTGTAGGGCATGGGCCAGTAAGCCGTTTTCGCTGTCATAGACAGCCAAACCGGTTTCGTCACAGGAGCTTTCAATGCCAAGAATAATCATCGCAACATGGTACAAAAATGCCTCAGTGAATGTTGCGATATCTGCCAAGAATCAACTGGTGTCTCGGTCGTGCGGTGGGGTTGCCGCTACCCAGACCACTGTGTAGAATCCGCGCCCTCATTGGGAACAAGTTGAAACATGCCTCACGTAAGAGTCAAAGAGAACGAACCGTTTGATATCGCATTGCGACGATTCAAGCGCTCCTGCGAAAAAGCTGGTGTACTCAGCGAAGTGCGTCGTAGGGAATTCTACGAAAAGCCTACTGCCGTACGTAAGCGCAAAGCTGCTGCTGCGGTAAAGCGTCACATCAAGAAGCTGCAGCGCGAAACGCGAAAGTTCGAGCGTTCCTACTAGTCGGAATAGTCAGATAGTCCTAGCAGGGGTTAACGCCCTCGCGCACAGCGACAATCTCACTGTTGCGTCGATGTTAGGTACTCGGCGGGACCAGTTTTTTTAATTCCGCCGCAAAGGTACGCAGCCTATGGACGCGACGCCTACGCCGAATGCGCTATGCTAAAAGCCCCTCAAGCAGGGGCTTTTTTGTGGCTGCAACAACAGTCGACACATGATTGAAAACGGGAAAGCGAGATGTCCGAATTAAAAGCAACGCTGAATCAAGCAACGAAAGAGGCGATGAAGGCCAGGGATAAAGACCGTGTTGCAACCTTGCGCATGGTTAACGCGGAGCTCAAACGCATCGAAGTGGACGAGCGGCGCGAGCTCAGTGACGACGATGTATTCGCTGTGCTGAATAAAATGCTCAAGCAGCGCAAGGATGCCATGGCCCAGTTCACCGACGCGGGTCGAGAGGATTTGGCGCGTGTAGAGGCCTATGAAATCAGTGTGATCGAGGCGTTTTTGCCTACCCAGATGGACGGAGATGAATTGACCGCGTTTGTGGCCGAGTTAGTAAGCAAATCTGGTGCCCAGGGTATGCAAGACATGGGTAAAGTCATGGCCCTACTGAAAACTGAGGGACAAGGGCGTGTGGACATGGGGAAAGCCAGCGCCTTGGTCAAGGCTCAGCTCGGCGCCTGATCTACGGTTAGCGAAGATGGTGAGTGTGTTCACCCACGGCTGGCAGCGCTCCTATGGGTCTGTGCTATGGTATTCCACCGACAGCGTATGGGCCTCCTCGTGGCTGGTTTAATCCCCCTCTCTTTGATCAATGACTTGATCGATCGCGTCGATATCTTAGACGTCATTGACGGGCGCGTGGCGCTAAAAAAGACGGGCAAGAACTATTCCGGCCTTTGCCCCTTCCACGACGAAAAATCGCCCTCTTTTTCCGTGAGTCCCGACAAGCAATTTTTTCATTGTTTTGGCTGTCAGGAGAGCGGTACCGCGCTGACGTTCTTGATGAAATACGAACGCATGGAATTTGTTGAGGCGGTGGAAGCCTTAGCGAAGGATCTTGGCTTAACCGTGCCTCGAGAAAAATCTAACCGTGCTTATGTAGAAGTAGACCAAGGTATTTACCAAGCCTTGGAAGGCGCAGAGCGCTTTTACCGTCAAGCCTTGCGCGATGCTGATGTTGCCGTGGACTATCTAAAGGGCCGGGGGCTTACCGGAGTCACGGCAAGAGATTTTGGTATCGGTTACGCCCCTGACGGCTGGCAAAACGTCAGCGAGCGTTTGTCGGCTGAAGGCGTGACCAGTGACGCGCTACTCAAAGCCGGTTTGACCATTAAGAATGACAGCGGCAGGGTCTATGACCGCTTCCGTCACCGCATTATGTTTCCGATTCGCGATCTGCGTGGTCGGGTCATTGGCTTCGGCGGCCGCAAACTGGGTGATGAAGAGGGGCCGAAGTACCTGAATTCGCCGGAAACACCGGTGTTTGCCAAAAGTCAGGAACTGTACGGGCTGTATGAAGCGCGCAAAGCATTGCGGCACATCGATCGCCTGCTGGTTGTGGAAGGCTATATGGATGTAGTGGCTTTGGCGCAGCACGGTTTTCGCAACGCCGTTGCCACCTTGGGCACCGCGACAGGCGAGGCGCATTATCACAAGCTCTACCGCTACACCGATGAAGTGATTTGCTGTTTTGATGGCGATAAGGCCGGGCGCTCGGCAGCCTGGCGAGCGTTAGAGAGCGCCTTGCCGGTTCTTAACGAGCACCGACAGCTCAAGTTTGTGTTTTTGCCTGACGGCGAAGATCCGGACTCCCTGGTTCGCGACACAGGCGCGGACGCATTTAATGAATTTTTGCGCAACGCGACCCCGGGCATCGAGTACTTGTTCAGCAAGCTTAGTGAAGGACTGGACTTACAAACCTTGGATGGCCGCGCGCGGTTTATGGGGCTGGCGAATCCCTATGTTGAAAAAATCCCCAGCGGTCTTTTGCAGGATCTGGTGAAAGCCAGAGTGCGAGAAATCGGAGGCATGGCTGCCCCCTTGGCGGGTGGTGCAAAGCCACCGGCGCATCAACCGGGAGAAGCAACGTCGAGTCCGGCTTCGGGAAGCGGCTCAATTTTGGTGCAACGGTTAATGACGCTGTTGCTTAAGGCCCCGCAGCTTTGGGGTCAATTGCCCAAGGATCTACAAAGACGAGTTATCGCCCAAAGCAGAGACCTGGGCTTACTGGGGCAATTGGTGAACTTTTTGTCAGATCGGCCCGAGGCGGATGTTGATGAGGTGCTTATCGCCTGGCCGCACCCGGAAGAACAAAAAACGCTGATTGGGCTGGCAAAAAGACCTCTGGATTTGGGCCAAGAGGCCTGGCCTGAGACCTTGTCAGAGGGCCTGCAAAACCTGCTGCAGCAGCGACAAAAACAACAGCGGCTAAACCGCTTGGCCCAGCTTGCTGCTGAAGGCGAGGACGACAAGATAAAGGCAGCCTTAGCCGAGGAGTCTGTGCGCAGCAAAAACCCTCCCGATACCTAGGTCAGAGCAAGGGAGAAGGCCCCAACGACGCGCGAGATTCGACTCAGGCTAGGCAGCAATATCTGGTGCGGCGGTCACTGCATTGGTATAATCCACCGTTCACCCGAGCAGAACGGTCAACATCGAAAGGCTTTGGACAACCCGCCAAGACGTTAAGTAAGGACTTTGGCGCGCATTTCTGTCCACCTCAATCAGCCAAGAGGTTCAGCCGGTGAAAACAGCAATAGCGCTCCCGCAAGGTAAGGAGCGCAGAACGTTGCTCCAACGATTGCTCAGGCTAGGCCAAGCAGTCCAACCATACGAAAGAGAAAAAACGTTTGCGGCCGCGGTAAAACCAGACGGCGGGGTTGGTAGACGCTCAAATACTCGAGTCGGGGAACAATGAACAACCAAGTCAGCACAGCACAGCAACAATCGCGCTTAAAAGAACTCATTGCCAAGGGCAAAGAACAAGGCTACCTGACCTATGGTGAGGTAAACGATCACCTGCCAGACGATATTTCTGATCCGGAACAAATTGAAGACATCATTCGCATGATCAATGACATGGGTATCACGGTCTACGAGACCGCACCCGACGCGGATGATTTGTTGTCCACGGAAGAAAACACGGCGGATGAGTTAGCCGCAGAAGAAGCTGCGGCAGCACTGGCAGCGGTAGAAACCGAAGCCGGGCGCACCACGGATCCAGTGCGCATGTACATGCGAGAAATGGGCACGGTAGAACTGCTGACCCGAGAAGGTGAGATCGCCATTGCCAAACGCATTGAAGAGGGCATTCGTGACATGCTCACCGCCTTGGCCAGTTACCCAGGCACAGTGGAATATCTTCTGGAAACCTACGCCGAGGTGGTGAAAGAGGACAAGCTGGCGGATCTGTTAGTGGGTTATCTGGATCCCACCGAGCACGTGCCGGCGGCAACTCAGATTGGTGCTGATGGACCGATTGCTCGTGATAACGACGAAGAAGACGATGAGCCCAAGGGTCCAGATCCCGTAGAAGCCAAAAAGCGCTTCTCGCTACTCAAGCGCCAGTTCAACAAATACAACAAGCTGGTTGAAGAAAAAGGCAAGAACAGCAAAGAAGCGGAAGCTCAGCACATCAAACTGGCAGAGGCGTATTGCTGTTTCAAACTGGTGCCCAAGCACTTTGACTACATGGTGTCATTGGCGCGAGATTCCCAAGAGGTGGTGCGTCATCAAGAACGGCTGATTCAAACTGCGGTGGTTCGTAAAGCCCGCGTGCCCAGAGATATTTTCCGCAAGGAATATCAGGGCAGCGAGTTGAGCACGACCTGGATCAACAAGATCGGAAAGATGAAAAAGGAATACGCCGCTGCCCTTGATGGCCAGCGTGAGGATATTGCCCGGTCTCAGAAGAAGTTGAAGGCGCTGGCCAAACTCACGGATTTGTCGGTGCTGGAAATCAAAGACATCAACCGCCGAATTTCTTTGGGCGAAGCCAAGGCGCGTCGAGCCAAGAAAGATATGGTGGAAGCAAACTTGCGTCTTGTGATTTCCATCGCGAAAAAATACACCAATCGCGGCCTGCAGTTCCTCGATTTGATTCAGGAAGGCAACATCGGTTTGATGAAAGCGGTTGATAAGTTTGAGTACCGACGAGGCTATAAGTTCTCGACCTATGCGACCTGGTGGATTCGTCAGGCCATTACCCGATCCATTGCGGACCAGGCACGCACGATTCGTATTCCTGTGCACATGATCGAAACCATTAACAAGCTCAATCGCGTATCTCGCCAAATGTTGCAAGAAATGGGACGCGAGCCCACGCCGGAAGAGCTGGGCGAACGCATGGAAATGCCGGAAGAGAAAGTGCGCCGGGTACTGAAAATTGCCAAAGAGCCAATCTCTATGGAAACGCCAATCGGCGACGATGAAGATTCCCACTTGGGCGATTTCATTGAGGACCACACCATCGGTTCTCCCATCGACTTGGCGACCGGGGAAGGACTGCGAGAAGCGACTAAGGATGTCCTAGGCGGACTAACCGCGCGGGAGTCTAAGGTGCTACGTATGCGCTTCGGCATCGACATGAATACGGACCACACCCTTGAGGAAGTGGGCAAACAATTTGACGTGACTCGGGAACGAATCCGGCAAATCGAAGCAAAGGCGCTGCGTAAGCTGCGGCACCCGAGCCGGTCCGAGCATTTGCGCAG
>JAYOSS010000022.1:0-22090 GCA_038139355.1 Gammaproteobacteria bacterium | reverse complement strand
TGCATGTCGTGAGTGCGACGCGCCGACATCGAACGTTCGTTGTTGATCAGCGCCTTAAAATCCAGATCCTTCGCTTTAAAGTTGGGGGTGTCCGCGTTAGCAATGTTTTCGCCGAGCAGCGATATCCGCCGCTGGCGCAATTGCACCGCCTGTTCGTGAACGCCAAAGATGTTGTCGAGCATGCTCATATAACGATCTCTCTTTCCTTCAAAAAAACTCGGTCTAATTCCTAAAGTTTTGCAACTTACGTTCGATTCAGTAGATGAGGGGTTCTCGATCCACCGTCACGCCGCTTAGGAAGCAATTGGCGTGCCAACTTTGATTTTGGCCCGTTTTGGCCGCAAAACCGCGAGTTTTGGCCCGTTTTCTTTGGGTTTTTGGCCAAGTCGGCAAAACTTGACCGGCGGGTTGGTGCCGGTTTTTTCCCGGCGTTGCCGGGTGTCGGCAAATCGTCAGCTCAGATTTGGTAGGCGGTGAACTATGAATTCGTGGTTGGTGGTCTGGGCGGTTTACCAAGCCAGCGCCTCCCCGTGAACTAACCTATCAACATGGCTGGTGGCTTAAACCCGAGCGCTTTCGCCCAATAGCTCTGCAAGCCCCGGGCTTTGGTTGTGTATTAACGGTTGTCGGGTTCTGCCCGCTTTGATGGTTGCCCCTGGACCGCGGTGCCCTAACCATTCGCTTGCTGCTATTCCGCTTTTATCTTGCTGCCATCTAGGTCTGTGGCTAATGCCGCGATGGCACCTATATTGCGTTGTGGCATTTATATTGCATGAGCGTTGCCATGAAGATTTTCATGCGAACGATTGTCGGGGATCCGGCAGCTTGGTATTCCCGTTTCCGCTCTGGACTCTGGTCGGCCAACGCTGTGGTCCGTCTTTTAGCCATAGTGCTGATCACCCTTTGCGCCAGCGCTGTGGCTAAACCTGCGCCGGGGAATTTATCTGGGGTTACCAACGATACGGACGAAACGCCAGCAAACGTGCTCAATCGCGCCTTACAGCGATGGACAAAAGACCATTTCGTCGGTCTGGATGACCCGGAGCACGCTTTCACCTTTGCACTGCAAGACCAGCGGCTGAGCATCCCTGAATGCACACGTTTTCAAATCGACTCATCTGGCCAATCGGCCCGACAACGGGCGCCCAAGAGCATCGTGGTGGAGGTGTCTTGCCCTGGCATAGAATGGCAACGAAAAGTGCGCGGGCGCTTGCAAGGCCCGCCTCGCCAGGAACGGCAAACGACCAGCAAACCGCCGCCTATTGCGGTTTTCCAGCCCGTTGCACCCATCAACAAGGGCGATGTCGTGGACAATCAAGCCCTGCGTAAAGTCTGGGTTCCTCCCCAGCGGGCGCCGCAAAACGCCATTACGAAACTGGATAACGTCAAACGTTACGCTGGCCGTGATTTGCGCGCAGGTCAGACGCTGGTGGCATCAGATCTGGTGACGAGACAACCGGTGGTGATTTTAACCCAAGCCATACCCGCGGGTACTCGAATCACCAGCGACATGATCACCGTAAGCCTGCAGGCCGTGGACGTGCCGAGGGATGCGGTGCGTTCCTTGGAAGGGTTAGAGCTGCTGGCCGCCAGCCGATTGCTTCATCCCGGCGACATATTGCGGCGACGAGACCTAAGGAAAGCGAGATTGGTCAAGCGCGGACAGCGGGTGTCCGTTGAATCTACCGGCGCTTACTTTCGCATCGCTTCAGAGCTTGTTGCCCTGGAAGATGGTTTTTTGGGCGACCAAATTGAACTGCGTAACCCCAACAGCGATCGCCAAATCAATGCGGTGATTGTCGGCCCAGCCCAGGCACGTAGTCTTTAAGCGGGCCATCGGTTGAAAGGTGATTGTAAACATTTGATATATATACTAATCGTCGCTAAAGTTTTGCGCTGAATCGCCGATTAAGACTCTGAATCGGTGAATTCTCTCAACAAGCGAGGATTAGCGATAGCGCGCTGAACAAATCAGCGCTCTAAAGCGTAAACGACGAGTAAACATAGGTGCATCATGGTTGACAGCATTAACTCCAATTCCGTTACAGCTAATCGCACGCGTAGTGCGGGTGCCTCGGCGAGCCCCGAATCCAAGGCTCCAGCAGGAAATACCCCGGCCACCCCAGAAACTGCAGCCAGTGTCGAGGTCAAACTGAGCAACGAAATCCGCTCAGCTGAAAACGCGACTTTCGACGAGGTCAAAGTCCAGCAAATGCGTCAGGCCATTGAGGATGGTTCCTTTCCATTAGATGCACGGCGCATTGCTGAGAACTTCGCTGAGCTGGAGCGGTTGATCTAAATCGGGTCAACCTACCCGTTAAACAGCCATGTCCGATAGTCACCTAATTCGCGACATTCTCACCCTAGGTAACCAGCTCAAAAGCACTCTGGAAGAAGAGTTCATTGCTTTGGGCGAGAAAAACCTCGACCACCTCGAAACCGTCCAGGTTCGCAAAGTGGAATTGCTTCAAGCCATCCAAACTCAATGGCCTGCTCAAGTCTCCAGCGACAGTGAGGATGCGGAGGACCAAGCCTCTGCGGATACCTCTGATCCGCTGTGGGACGAAGCTCGAACGTTGATCAACGAATGCAAAGAAGCCCATATCCGCAACGACTTACTGCTGAAGCGACAGCTAGAGGTGGTGAGAACCGTCTTGTCGTCGCTCACCCAACGCAGTGCGGATAACCACAGCGCCCTGTACGACAAAATGGGGCGCATGAAGCGCAAGCGCTAGGCCGCTACCGTTCTGTCAGCACCTGGGGCACCTCGCCCTTTAACCAATAAGCCCATGACAAAATGGTGGCCACCGCCACATAAACGTCTTCGGGTATTTCTTCCTGCAGCTGCAAGTAAGACAGGGTTTCGGCTAAGACTGGATCTTCGGCCAAATACACGCCAGCGGCTTTCGCAACAGCAATAATCTCTTCAGCGAAGGCGCCCTGGCCCTTAGCCACCAATACCGGTGCTCGGACTTGATCAAAGAGCAGCGCAACGGCTTTTTTCGGCCCATTATCCTGCAAGTCTTTAGGCTCAAAGGTGTCATCCGCCATGGTCCAGCCGAAGGGGGTTTGTCGTTTAGGCATCGATGGATACCCCCATGCGCCCTTGGCCATAGTCCACTTTGCCCGCATCCCGAGGGACCGGATAAACGGTGAGTCCTGTCAATGCCAACCCCTGCTCGTGAAGCATGGATTCCAGTCGCTGGGCGTTTTCTTGAGCCAAGCGATAAAAGTCCGGATGCGGCAACCACAGGCGCAATCCCAAGCCCCCGTGTTGGTCAACGCGCACGTTGGCGGCCATGGCAACCGATGCCGTCAGCCCAACCTCAAGGTCAACATTCCACACGGTTTGGCTCGCGCCTTCTTCGTTGGGCGCGGATTGCTGGTACTCAAGTTCGATGTAGACCGGGTACTGATCGGCAAAGGGTAACACCCAGGAGTAGTGGGTTCGGCCTGCGCTTTGCTGGGCGAGACTATCTATTTGCCGAGCTTCAATTTCATCAATGGCGCCGGATACCGTGGTGGTCTCGAGCTGTCGGGCTTGCATCATGGCGCGGAGGGTCAACAGCATAGACTTCAGCCCCGGCAGGGCTTGTTGTGGATTTTGCCGAGCCTGATGCTCAGCAAATAAACCTGTATTTTCCATGGCGGTCCGCAGCGTCTGGCTGCCAAGCTGCCGGGAATCCAGCAACAACGCCGCCAGCGAGCGCTGCAGCGGCTGGCTGCCACTTTGCTCCACCAAAGCGGTCAAAGCCCCAGGACTGAGGATTCGCCCCAGATGAAAACTGCCCACATGATTAAGCAAGCGAGCAAACCGAGCGTCTGCATCTGAGCGCTGAGCTTTGGAGGCCACCTGGGCAGCCAAAGCGGGATCCGTTAAGGCCAGAATGGTTTGACCTGCAACCACTCGAACCAACAGGGAAATTTGACCGGCTGGCAAGTTCAAACGATCCGGTAGCGGAAGCTGCTGTTTGCCAATGAGCAGCACGTTGCCGTCTTGTCGTTGTGTGACCACCGCATTGATGGTTTCGCCCGCCCGCAGCCCCAATACTCGGGCCTGCTCGGGTTCTACCCTTACCCCCGCCGCTGCGCCTTCAACGTAGACGGTGTTGGGCCGCGGCATCATGTTTACACCTTCGGGACTGAGCATATTTCCTCTCTGCTTCCCCGCAATTGCGTTAGCAACATCTGGAGCGGTTGGAACGGATTGATTTTGAATTCGGTAGCTATTGCCATCTAAAGCTGGTTGTCCTGGGACTGGGCCGCCACTAATTTCTTGGGCGGTAGAGGCTGGCAACCCCGGCGCTGTCATCCTATGGCTGGGTGCAGGGTCTGCACTGAGCTGGAGATTACCGGTTAGCAAGCCGCTTGGTCTTGAAGCACCCACGGGAGTTGCGCGGTTTGCAGCGGAATCAGACACCAACGGCGGCGCTGAACGTTGCTCAGGTTTGGCGTCATCAGAACGTCGAAGATTGGAACCCATTGGCACCGCGGCGGCTGACTGCGCTGGAACACCAAAACCCTGTGCCGGGTTAAGTGCCGGGCTAAGAACTGGACTAAGGGCGGTTGAGGTTCCGGCAGCTGCAATCAGCGCCTGCAAAAGACCCGCCGCCGCCGTTGGCGGTTGGACGCCGACGTTGGCCGGATTCGCCAGACCGCTGCCAATGGGCTGGTTTACAGGCAGCGTGCCTTGGGCCGGGGCCGGGGCGGGGGCCGGGGCCGAGGGTTGGAGACTCAGCGTCCCTGAAATGAAACCCGGCACCGGATTCTTTAGCGACGCTGTGATCAGCCCAGTGAGCATGGTTTGCGACGACGCCGGGACAACCTTTGCCAACATGACGTTGGAAGGGGGTTGGGGCATCGTCAAGCCGGCTGCCGCGGATCCAAACGGCATAGCAGACCTGGGGGCGGAAGTCTGAGCGTCCGATGGGGTAGCGAGGCTGGTTGCAGCCCCTGGGTTAGGGGTGCCCACCAGCGTCGTTGCTGCCGACCCAGGAATGGGGGTGGTTACGGTGGTTGCTGGCGGGGGTTGGGCTGACGTTGTTTGGGCCGGCGCCGTTTGGCCGGCTGCTACCTGGGCCGGAGTAACGGACGAACCCACTGCACCGGCAAGCGGGGCAGCGCCGTTACGGGTATTGAATCCAGCCTGCATAGGGATCACTGGGATTTTGGTTCTTCTTACGTCGGCTTTCGTCGGTAAAGATCACCTTTTTGATGTCTTCGGCTTCCGGCACTCGGAGCTTTTTGTTCGCCAGCAGCCAGTTCGGATTAGAGCGCATAAAGGCATGAGGATTGGCGCGCACAAACGCGCTGCGCAAGATATCCCGGCGCAACGGCGAATCGCCTACGGTTTGATTGATGATCTTGTCCAGATAGTCGCCTTTCTTCACCACGTAGGTACCGTCTTCCGCCACAGCATCGTCTTTTGCTTCATTGGCGGCGGCCTCCAAAGAACGCTCTAAGTCGGCAATCATCCGGGCTAGCGCACCGTCCAGTTCTGCTTCGTCCACGGTCTCCGGTTCCGGCACTTCGATGGCCTTGAGTTCTGCCAATTCGGCGCTGTCTACCAGTTCAACGCCCAACATGGCGCAACCTTGGAGGACCAGCATCGCGCACAGCGCAAGCACAAAACGGCCCCGACCCAAACTAGGAAGCCGGATTACAGGGATAAGGCCCAAAGGCGATGGGATCTTCATGTTTTTGTTTCCTGTGTACACAGAGCGGTGAAGGCCACTCAAAACGACGAAATAGGCAGCGCCATCATACCGGCAGCGTCTTCCGGAGGCGGACCCGCATAAACGTTCAACATCGCACTATGCGGGCCAACTTGTGTGACTTCCGCCAAGCCAATCACTGCCAAAGAGGACTGTAGGCCGCGAGATCTAAAGCGATGGCTGGTGGGCAAGATGGCCATGCGCTGGCCCGGATAAATGCCAATGTCGGTGCCACCTTGTAAGGTCATTTGTGCTGCTGAGGCGGTGAGCAAAATGGCTGTTTGGCCGTGGCAATGGATGGCGGTGTTCAGTTCCTCAAGGGTTACTTGCAGCCATTGCTGCAAGGCCTCGGTGGTGGCCTGGGGCAGATCTATCCAAGCCAACTGATTTCGTGTTGCCTGTTTGGAGGAACCGATGCTCAGCGTTTCTTGCCAGTCTGCAACGACCTGATCCGCTGCAATCAATGACATGACTAGCTTCAAACGCATGCCCCGGCGAATGGGCGGTATAGGGTTAAGACGCTGGGCGATGGTTTTGCCCTCGCTGACCTCAATATGCACACGTAACTGCAGGTCTTCGACCCGGGCTGGCCCCGCAGTCATGTAATGCTGGTAGGCGGATAGACCCGCTTGGGTGGAGGCGGCGGCATGTAGTGTCGCGATACGGGTAAGGCCACCATCCCGAACCCCGGCGGACAAGGCTTTCTCCACCGCGGCTCCGGCGGCGGCAGCCATATTAGATGCTGACGGACTGGCGCTGGGCTCGATGGCGATGTTCAGACCTACCCTCTGGGGCCGCGGGCTAGATGCCTGGCAGCCTTGCGCCGCCGACTTATCGGCATAGGTCAGGCTTGCTTTCCCGTAACGTGTGCCGTTAACGGTAGGGCGCAGTTGTTCCAGCTGAAGATCACTGAACACCATGACGTCTTCGCGCAGGGTGCCACGACTGTTGGTCCAGCCGCTGGCGGCTACTCGTGCTTTGCCCTCCATGGCTAGGGTTAGCAGGCTTTGCTTCAGATCTCGCAGTTGATCTTCCGATTCAACGGTCTGGGAGACACTGACAATCATTGGCTCTTGTTGGGCATGGGCGTTTAGCGCCAGCGCGGCCAGCAGCACCATCGCCCCTGGCGCTGATGCAAAAACTCTGACCTGTTGCCGCCAAGTCTCCACGGTAACTCCTAACGACCCGCGCCAGTGCTTTGCAGATAATTGTTGATCAATTCGTCCATGGTTCGTTGGGACAACGACAGCTTGGTTTCGTAGGTTTCTTCGCCGATCGGCGTAATGCTCACAACCCGAGCACCGTAAATAACGCCTTCCACCCGGCTTCGTAGCTGATCTTGGGTAATGGACATATCCGCCATGGTGCCTGTGGCATCAATGTACTGACCGTAAACCTGTTCCGCTAGAGACCGATAGGCATCCAACTTTGACGCTTTGATCGCCATTAACCGTTGTTGCGCCGGGGTATCACCGTGCTGAGAGGCGATGACGGCGTATCCGGTAGCAATGAGCCCTTCGGACTCAGACACCGGGTACAGCTGTTGGGTACGCGGACCACCCACGCAACCCGCCAGCAGCCACCCTGCCAAGAGCGCCGTCATTATTGTGCGTGCGCAGCGAATTTTTGACCTGTTGATGTCGTACATGAGCGGGGTGCCCCTTTGTTCCTACTTGCTCGTTCTATGTTTATCGGCCGAAACGCCTATTTCTTGAATGCCGTCAGACCCCGGTTGGGGCCTTGGCGTCAGCCCATCGATCTGGGCTTTTGATACGAGCTATCCATCCGGGTCATTGATCACGAGCAGTAATCCGGGCGGAGATTTAGGCACACTTTGTGCATCTACCCTGTCATCTACGGGAAAGGGCGTTTTCCCGACACTTTGGCGCGGTAAATTAAGGCATCACACACAGCGAATGGCCACATCTACTCTTAATCTGTCAGAACTTCGACAACTCACGTCGACCATGCCGTGGACGTCTTTGGCCATGCCCATTGCGGTGATCCTCATTTTGACCATGTTGATCCTGCCGCTGCCGCCTTTGATGCTGGATTTTTTCTTTACCCTGAACATTCTGTTGGCGCTGCTGATCATCATGGTGGCTCTGAACACCTCTGAAACCCTTAACTTCTCTTCTTTTCCGACCATCATCCTGTTCGCCACCATGCTGCGGTTAGGCCTTAACGTTGCCTCTACCCGAGTGGTGCTGCTGGAGGGCCACCAGGGTGGCGATGCTGCGGGTAAGGTCATCGCAGCCTTCGGTGAATTCGTCATTGGCGGCAACTATGTGGTGGGTTTCATCGTCTTTGCGATTTTGATGATTATTAACTTCATCGTCATCACCAAGGGCGCGGGGCGAGTATCCGAAGTGATTGCTCGCTTTACTCTAGATGCCCTACCCGGCAAGCAAATGGCCATCGATGCGGACTTAAACGCCGGCGTCATTGACCAAGAAACCGCAAAACTGCGACGGGCCCAGGTTGCCCAAGAATCAGACTTTTTTGGCTCCATGGACGGCGCCTCGAAATTTGTTCGCGGTGATGCGGTGGCAGGCCTGCTGATTTTGCTCATTAACCTGGTTGGCGGCCTGCTGATTGGCCTGCTGCAGTACGAGATGACCCTTTCGGATGCCGCTAGAGCCTACATTTTGCTGACCATCGGCGATGGTTTGGTGGCCCAGCTACCGGCGCTGATCCTTTCCCTGGCTACAGCCATTATCGTGACCCGGGTAACCACTTCCGAGTCCACCCCAGATCAGGCCAGCAAGCAGCTGGCAAACCCCTTAGCTTTTTTCATTGCTGGCGGCATCTTGACCGTGATGGGCATCGTCCCTGGCATGCCAAACATGATCTTTTTATTGTTGGGCGGCACCGCTGTGGCCCTAGGCCTGTACATTCAGCGCCAGCTACACGTTACCGCCATGGACATCCCCTCACCTGCCGAGGCATTGGCCGCTCAAGCGCCCAGCGAAAGCGACCCGGATTTACTGGAGTTAGGTTGGGATGATGCGGGTCAGGTGGACGTCATCAGCTTGGAGTTGGGTTATGGCCTAATTCCCATGGTCGATGCGGATGCTGGCGGTCGATTGCTCAACCGGCTTAAGGGTATTCGTAAAAAATTATCTGCGGAGATGGGCTTTTTGTTGCCGTCTATCCGTATTCGGGACAATTTGGACAGCGCCCCAGACGCCTATCAGATCGTGATCAATGGCTCTGTCCGCGGTGTCGGCGTTATTGCTGGCGGCAAAGAAATGGCCATCAACCCCGGTAACGTATTGACCGAGATTCCCGGCGAGCCTGGCAAAGACCCCGCTTTTGGGTTGGACGCGGTGTGGATTGAGCCCAGTGAGCGGGAATACGCTCAGGCGGTAGGCTACACCGTGGTAGATGCCAGCACGGTGATTGCCACTCACCTGAACAGTGTGATCAAAAACAATGCTGATGAGCTGATGACCTACGACGTGGCCCAACAGCTCATCGACAAGATCTCTGAAACGTCGCCAAAGCTCATCGAAGACCTGATTCCCGAGAAGCTTTCACTAGGCATCGTCGTTCGAGTCTTGCAAAACCTGCTGCGAGAGCGGGTGCCTTTGCGAGACATGCGTACCATTTTGGAAACCCTGGCCGAGGAATCCGGACGCACTCAGGACGCCGGCCAATTGTGCGCGCTGGTTAGGCCCAAACTTGCCCGACTGATCGTTCAGGACATTATTGATCCCGACGAGACTTTGGCGGTCATGACGTTGGACCCAACCCTAGAGCAATTGCTTACGGACTTGGTTTCCCGGGCTAACAGCTACGATGAAATCGCTCTGGAACCGTCTTTGGCCGAGAGCTTCTTTGCCTCTATTCGAACCACCATTGAAGAACTGGAGCAGCAAGAGCTGCCCGCCGTGCTGGTGGTGTCGCCTATTTTGCGCCCATGGTTAGCCCGCTTGCTGCGACGCAGCACTAAAGATCTGACCGTGCTGTGCTACACCGAAATTCCCGACGACCAACCCATCAGCGTTGTGTCATCCATTGAAGTTAACGAACGTGAGGACGAGCAAACCTAACGGTTGCCGAAAGACCTATGGAACTAAAAAGATTTGTTGGCAGTGACAGCAAGGCAACAATGGATCAGGTCCGCGCCCGATACGGCGACGATGCCCTGATCATCTCCACAAACAAGGTGGGGAATAAGACTGAGATGATTTGCGCGGTAGAAGCGCCGGTCTCCGAGCCTGAGGACAAGTCCCAAGCTAACCCACAGCAAGGGTTGGACATCAGCGAAGCCACATCTACGGTGGCGTCGTTGTTGAACCGGGTCGCTGCCAGCGCCGCGGGTAAGGAAGGGTTGTCCCCAAGCGTCCAAGCCAAGAAGCAGCAAGAGCCGGGCGTGTCGCGGATTGCTAAGGCCTTTGGTCAGGAGTTGGAATCGGCGCTAACTCAACATCAACACACATCGCCCGCCAGCAGCTCGACAGACATAAACCCCACTGACTTAGCTGAGGAAGCAGCCGGTGCTGCTTTTACACCAACCCAAGCAGAGGCATCAGCTGACAAGCATGCCATGCGCGCAATGATGCATACCATTCAACAGGATCTGGCCCAACTGCGCACCCAACTGGAGCAGCAGGCTGCGGCCCAAGGACCTATCCGTCAGGCGCAGCTGGCAATGGCCTCCTTCAATCAACGCGTGGCGCAATACAGCGCCGATACTAATGGCGTCGCGGGCCAAGTGCAGGCTCTCATCAGCCAGCCCATCAGTATGCAGCGAGACTGGGCAGGCACTCATGCCTTCATTGGCCAACCCGGGGTGGGTAAAACCACGGTTATCGCGGAATTAGTTCAGCAATTATCTGAGCAACAAGACAATCCTACCAACGTTGCGGTTTTGTCCTTGCAGCGCCAGCCCGGGATTACTGGATCCGAATTGCACAGGTTACTAGAACCCAATCACTCCGGATTGGCCCAGCTGTGCCAGGGTCTTGGCGTGGTCTATCTTCAGGCCCGGGACCCAATGCACTTGGGCCAATTACTGGCACGCTACCGACAAGATCACTGCGTGTTTATTGATACCTCGGCCACTGAGCTGCATAACGAACAGGGATTAATCAACCTGATTGCGGAACATGAAGTGCTGCCTCACCTTTGCGTGGCGGGGGACGCGTCCACCCGTACCATCGATCAACTGGTAAGCCGCATCCCCTGGATCGCTTCATCTGTGGTGATTACCCGATTCAACCTAATGCCGGACCCGGATGCGCTGGTAGCCAGCCTTGATGCTTGTTCTGCCAAAATTTCAGGCGTCTCAGGACATTTGGTTGACGATCAGGAAGCTGGCGACAAAAAAAGCAATTCAGCCAATACCTTAGAAGAATAATCTATATACTAGATGTTCACAGGAAGTGATAATTTTCACCTATGTCTGAGCCAGAAAGCACAACGAGCGTCCTCGGTATCGCCAGCGGCAAAGGTGGTGTCGGTAAGACGACTGTGGCCGTTAATCTTGCGCTGGCCCTGCAAGCCAAAGGGCTGCGGGTTGGCTTGCTGGACGCTGACTTGGGATTGGCCAACTCGCAAATTCTCCTGGGTGTTAATGCACCATTAAACGTAAGCCATGTATTTAACGGCGATAAAACCGTAGCCGACGTTGCGGTAGCAACCTCGCATGGACTGTTATTGATCCCAGGCGCTTCTGGCAATCAGGCCCTTGCGAATATTTCCGCTATTGAAGCTAGGTCGCTGATCGACCAGATTTTGCAATCGTTTCCGGATCTCGATGTGCTACTGATCGACTCTGCGGCTGGGTTGTCCAGCGCGAACATGAGCTTTCTGGATGCCTGCGATGTGCGCCTACTGATCATGCAGGACGAACCTGCATCCATTGCGGATGCCTACGGCCTAATTAAGCTGGAAAGCCGCAAGGATCGTTTGCAAGAACTTTATCTGGTGCCTAATCGCGTCACTTCCGAACAAGCCGGAAAAGCGCTATTCGACAAAATGAACATGGTCTGCATGAAATTTTTGGAGGAGCCCGTCAGCTATCTGTCTTGTGTGTTACAGGATGATTTAATTGCACGGGTAACCCGTAAACGCGAAACCCTGGTGGATCACCACCCAAGCAGCGCGGCCGCGAATAACTTTAATCAACTTGCCGACCTTGTGATGACACCCTTGAGCGCCAACGCACCTCAACAGGCGATGGAGAGCGCATAACGTGGCAACCATCGACGCCTACGAAGATCAAAGCGATCAATCCGGGATTTCCATTGGTCAGCACTACACCCTGGTCAAGCGCATTGCTTACCACCTGCGTACGCGACTCCCAGCCAGTATCGCCACTGACGATTTAATTCAGGCGGGCATGGAAGGACTGATTCACGCCCAGCGCGCTTTTGAGCCTTCGCGAGGCATCGAGTTCGAGATGTTTGCTAAGACGCGCATCCGCGGCGCCATGCTGGACGAAGTGCGGCGAATTTCTTATTCCACGCGATCGGCGATCACGATCAAACGCGAACAGGATCAGGCGGTTTCTGCACTGGGCAAGGAATTGGGGCGGGCACCTAAAAACACCGAAGTGGCGGACTATCTGGGCAAAGACATTGCGACCTTTGAAAAAGAGCGGCTGATTGCCGAAGGTGTAGACGTTGTCAGCTCCGATGCCATACCCACCAATCTTGAAGAGTCCAGCGAGCTGGATTCTGGCCCAGACCAATCTCTGGAGCGGGAGCAAACCATCGCGCAACTGGCCGAAGCCATTGAACAATTGCCGGAGCGGGCTCGAATGGTGTTGGCCCTGTACTACCAAGAAGAAATGAACCTTAAAGAAATTGGCGCCATTTTAGACGTCAGTGAATCTCGCATCAGTCAAATCATCTCCGAGACCGCAGGAAAATTGCGCAAATTGATGACATGACGTCTTACGCAAACGTACCAACGCCGGAAGGAAGTTTTTATGGGTCTTTTTAAAGGCATGAAACAATCGAAGGAGCGGCAAAAAGCCAAAGCGTTTTACGAAAGCGCCGCGAACCTTCCCCCAAGCTCACGAGAAACTCGCAAGCTTAGGTCCGTGCTCGGCAACCGTACTACCGCCGTGATCGACATGACCTTTATTGACGGCGCTAAGCGCACGGAAGCCTATCTCGATGCCGCACAAGCGGCCAAGGCGCGCGGCGAAAAACCACCTGAAATGCCTAAAGCTTCTTGTTATCAAGAGGTCAAAACTGTCGGCGGTGCCGTTTGGGTTTATTTGCCCCAGAACTATGCAGATCAATTTTTCGCCTTAGGCTCAAAATTTCAGCAAAGCATTATTACGCCAGCGGCCGTGTTGGAACTCACAGAGTCGTTGTCTCGTGAAATTGCCGAGGCGCTGCTGCTTGATCATCCACTAACCCCTCTACAGTTCTTGGCTGGCGACTCAGATAGCGACAAATCTGAGCCTGAGCAAGTCGACGAAGATGAAGCTAACGACCGCGAATAGAGGAACTCGCAGCGGCGGATGCACACTCTCGCATAAGCTCTGCCACTAGGGTTTTTGCCGGGCGCTCACGAAGACGGCCCAGACCTGTCCCCACCCAGACACTTTGAAACTCACCTTGTCCTGCTGCACCAGCCCAGCTGCGCAGTGGCCCCGTTAGCGTGTTTTGCAGAGGGAAGGGCAAATACGGCTGATTTTGCATCAGATCCATAAACCGATTACGCAACCCCCTAGCCGGACGCCCGGAAAACGCCCGGGTAAAGTCCGTCTGACGCTGGGCCTGAGTCATTAACATTTGACGATGCGTGTCTGGCGTCCCAGCCTCAGGACAGAGCAAAAACGCCGACCCCAACTGGGCTGCCACTGCACCCGCGTTCAAGACGTCAGCAATATCGGAACCTTGTACTAATCCCCCCGCCGCAACGACCGGTAGGGCCGTCGTCTCAACCAGTTGCCGGGTCAACGACCGAACCCCCAGCCGCTCGTCCGGCTGCTGAGGATCAAAACAACCGCGGTGCCCACCGGCCTCCCAACCTTGGGCGACGATAAAGTCCGCGCCAGCGGCCTCAATGGCCAAAGCCTCTTGGACGCAGGTAGCGGTCACGCCGACGCTAATACCCAAGCTGTGGGCGCGATCAATAATCAACGCATGCGGAATACCGAAATGAAACGTCAATACCGACGGCCTGTGCGCCCAGACCGGTTCTAGCTGAGCAGCCAAATCTGGTGCGTATGGCGGTGTGGGCGGCGCCAATTCAACAGCGGCCGTCCCGGGCAATTTACCCAATGCTTGGATGGCCCGCGCCTGGTCCCCAGTGTTGGGCGCCGTCACTTCCGGGAAGATAAAAAAGTTCGCGTTTAGCAATCCGTCGGTTAACGCCCGAGTCGCGGCTAACGCGGAATCAACACCCTCGGGATCGGTATAGGCAAAACCAAAACTACCCACCCCGCCGCTGTCTGCTACGGCGGCAACCAATGCCGGCGTGTTGAAGCCGCCCGCCATCGGGGCGAGAAAGAGGGGGATCTTAAGCCGTGATAGGTCCAGCACTGCAGGCACCCTTATTCATAAAGCGAAATAATAATCGGCTACGGTGGTGGTTATAGAAATCCCGGACGAGTCAGTCCAAGGTCACTCCACCGTCACAGACTTCGCCAAGTTCCTTGGCTGATCAACATCCGTGCCTTTAATCAGCGCGATGTGGTAAGCCAACAACTGCAGGGGCACCACGTAGGCGATTGGCGCCAGGTACTTGTTACACGCTGGAAGGGCCATATGCACAATGCCCTCTTCGGGTTGCGCATCAATTCCCTCTTCGGCAAACACGTACAGCTCTCCTCCTCGAGAGCGTACCTCCTGAAGATTGGAATAGAGTTTTTCCAGCAGCTCGTCGTTGGGTGCGATGGCCACCACCGGCATGTTTTCATCAACTAAGGCCAGTGGACCGTGCTTGAGTTCCCCAGCGGCATAACCTTCGGCATGGATATAGGAAAGCTCTTTTAGCTTTAACGCCCCTTCCAAGGCGATGGGGTACAGGCTTCCACGTCCCAGATACAAGGCGTGTTCTTTGTTGGCGAACTTTTGCGCTAACGTTTCAATCTGGCTGTCTAGGGACAGCAAGCGTTCAATGATCTCGGGCAATTGATGCAGCTGAGTGACCAGCTCCGCCTCTAAGTCTTGAGGCATGCCATTTTGCCGCCCAAGGAGCAGAGTTATCAGCATTAGCGCCGTAGTCTGAGCAACAAAGGCCTTGGTTGAGGCCACGCCCACTTCTGTGCCGGCGTTAAGCATCAACGCCATATCGGATTCCCGCACCGTTGCTGAGGTAGCTACATTGCACAGGGTTAGGGTTGCCAAAAAATCGGCTTCCTTGGCCAGCCGCAATGCAGCCAAGGTGTCCGCGGTTTCGCCGGATTGGGAAATGGTAATAAACAGGCCGTTTTTTACTGGCGCGGGTTTGCGGTAACGGTACTCGCTGGCGATTTCTACCTGACAAGGCAGCCCGGTGAGCTCCTCGAGCCAATAACGCGCAACACAGCCGGCCAGATAACTGGTACCACAGGCGACGATGGTCACCGCTTCAACCTGGCTTAACAGGGATTGGGAGCCTTCGCCCAATGTGGCCTCGAGCACAGCGGTTTTGCCTACGCGACCTTCCAGCACCCGGGTAACTACGTTAGGTTGCTGGAACATTTCTTTCTGCATGAAGTGCCGATAATTGCCGCGCTCTAGGTCGTCTGCCTCCATGGCCACTTTAACGTCGGCCCGGACCACGTATTCATCAGCGATGTTCCAGATGGTGATATCGTCTTTGCGCAGGTCGACTAAATCGCCTTCTTCTAAATAGATAAAACGATCGGTCACTGCCCGCAAGGCCAGCACATCCGAGGCAAGATAATTTTCGCCAATACCCTTGCCTAAAATCAGCGGGCAACCTTGTCGAGCCGCGATGATGCGATCGCTTTCGCCTGCTGCTACCACGGCAATCGCGTAGGCGCCCTCCAACCGTCGCACGGCTTGGCGAACCGCTTCCAACAAATCGTCAGCGTCTTGCCAGTGGTGATTAATGAGATGGGCCACTACCTCGGAATCGGTTTCGGAAGTAAATTCATAGCCCGCCTGCCGCAGTTCTTCGCGCAGGGCTGCGTGATTTTCAATGATGCCGTTGTGGACCAAACACAGGTCTTTGCCTGACGCTTGATGGGTGGACCGATGCGGATGGGCATTGGCAGTGGTGACTTTGCCGTGAGTGGCCCAGCGAGTATGCGCGATGCCGGTTTGGCCGCGAATGGGCTGTTGCTCAAGGGCGTCAACGAGATTTTGCACTTTGCCCGGCTGACGATTCAGGTTTAGCGCGCCGGACGCATCCAGCACGCCCACTCCAGCGGAATCGTATCCTCGATATTCCAAGCGCTGTAATCCACGAATCAAAATGGGGATCGCGTTACGTTCGGCCACCGCGCCAACAATGCCACACATCCTGCTACCCCTTGTTCACAAATTTGCTAAACAGAATCACTATCCGCGTGCCCTTCTATTTCTTCCGGCTCTGGGGACTGCGCCAATTGGCAATATTGCGCTGGCGCGTGCGCCCTACGGCCAGATCGTGATCATCCACCTTGCTGGTGATGGTAGACCCCGCGGCAACGAAGGCGCTATCGCCCACCTCTAACGGTGCGACTAAGGTGCTATTGGTGCCGATAAAGGCGTCTTGGCCAATATGGGTATGGTGTTTATCCACACCGTCGTAATTACAGGTCACCGTGCCAGCGCCAATGTTCGTGTTTGCACCTATGGTGGCGTCGCCTAAATAGGTTAGGTGGCTGGCCTTGGTACCCTGGCCAAGGTTTACTTTTTTCGTTTCAACGAAGTTGCCAATTTTCACCCCTGCCTCGAAGTGGCTGCCCGGACGAACGCGGGCAAAGGGCCCCAGAGAGCAATGGTCGCCCACCACCGCGCCCTCGAGAACGGTATTGGCTTGAACGGTAACCCCGCTGCCGATAACGCTGTCTTCGATCACGGTGTTTGGCCCAATGACAACCCCGTCACCCAAGGTAACGTTACCGATAAAGACGGTGTTGACATCAATGACACAGTCGGCGCCACAAGTAAGCGTGCCGCGAATGTCCACGCGGCTGGGATCTAGCAGGGTCGCGCCCCCGCGCATCAGCGCCTGGGCTTGTTGAAGCTGATAAATGCGTTCTGCCTGGGCCAATTGAATGCGGTCGTTGACACCCAGCACTTCGTTTTCGTCTGCGGCGACTATGCCGGTAACGGTTATGCCGGCTTGCACCGCCATGGCTATGGTGTCGGTTAGGTAGTACTCGCCTTGGCTATTGTTGCTGTCTAAATTACTGATCCAACCCCGCAATCGCTCAGACGATACCGCGAGGATGCCAGAGTTAATCTCTTGTATGGCTCGCTGAGCGGGGCTTGCATCCTTGTATTCGACGATGGCCTCAATGGAGCCTTCGGCATTTCTGGTGATACGGCCTAGCTCCGCTGGGTCGGCCACATTGGCCGTCACCACCGCCATGTGTCCTTGTTCCGCAACCGCTACGCACTGTTCCAGGGTTTGGGTACTGATCAAGGGCACATCACCGTACAAAACCAAACAAACCGTGTCGTCGGGGATATCCGCCAGCGCCAAGCCCACCGCATGGCCGGTGCCCAGCTGCTGGGCTTGCAGCACAGAACGGGTGGTTATCGCCTGTTCTGCCAGACTGGCTTCAATGGCTTCGATGCCGTGGCCCAAGACCAAACTGATGGTGTTTGGCTGCAAAGCAGCAGTGGTTGCCAACACCCGGTGCAACATGGGTTGGCCTGCAATGGGGTGCAGAACCTTAGGTAGGTGAGACTTCATTCGGCTGCCCTTTCCGGCAGCCAGAACAACGGCGTGCAGATTCATGGTGTGTTACCCGCTTCAGTGTCAGACACAGACGTGTCAGAGTGATGAGATCAGGAGTCTACCCGCTGCCGGAGCATAAGTCAGATCGGCAGGCAGGCAGGGAGCGGGCGTTAACGACGACGGCGGCGCAATTCTTCTAGCGTACGTTGCTTGGCTAGCGCTTCCGCCATCATGGCTGCTGCAGAAGAGAACTCGGTTTCGGCGTTGCGGTCTTCCATGGCTTTTTCGGCCTGCTGGCGCGCTTCTTCCGCCTGAGCCTCGTCCAGATCTTCCGCGCGCACTGCAGTATCCGCCAGCAGCGTGACGAATCCCGGCTGCACTTCCAGATAACCGCCGGAGGCGTAAAAGATCTCTTCACTGCCATCTTCCAGGCGCAGGCTAACCGCGCCGGGACTGATGCCGGTGAGCAACGGGGCGTGGCCTGGGGTAATGCCCAGTTCACCGATGGTGCCGCGCAAAGACAACGCTGTGACGGCGCCGGAAAACAGGGACTCTTCCGCGCTTACGATTTCACACTGTATTGTTGCCAAACTCTTTTCCTCATTACCCGTGACAGGGAATTGTCTATACCGTCAGACGAAATTACAGGGTCTTCGCTTTTTCCACAGCGTCTTCGATCCCACCGACCATGTAAAACGCATCTTCAGGCAGATCGTCGTATTCACCGTCCAAGATGGCCTTAAAGCTGCGAACGGTGTCTTCGCGGCTAACGAACTTGCCCGCGTTGCCGGTGAACTGCTCTGCTACGAAGAACGGCTGCGAGAAGAACTTCTGTACTTTACGTGCGCGGTAAACCAGCTGCTTGTCCTCTTCGGACAGCTCGTCCATGCCCAAGATCGCGATGATGTCGCGCAGTTCTTGGTAGCGCTGTAGTACCTGCTGCACTTGCTGAGCCACGTTGTAGTGCTCTTCGCCCACAACCAGTGGATCCAGCTGACGGCTGGTGGAGTCCAGAGGGTCTACCGCTGGGTAAATACCCAAGTCGGTAATCGCTCGAGACAAGGTTACCGTAGAGTCCAAGTGCGCGAAGGTGGTGGCGGGCGATGGGTCGGTCAAATCGTCCGCGGGTACGTATACCGCTTGCACGGATGTGATCGAACCTGCCTTGGTGGTGGTGATTCGCTCTTGCAGCACGCCCATCTCTTCTGCCAGTGTGGGCTGATAACCTACCGCTGAGGGCATACGACCCAATAGCGCGGATACTTCCGTACCGGCCAGCGTGTAGCGATAGATGTTATCGACGAAGAGCAGTACATCACGGCCTTCGTCACGGAATTTTTCTGCCATGGTCAAACCGGTTAGCGCTACGCGCAGACGGTTACCGGGAGGCTCATTCATCTGGCCAAATACCAGTGAGATCTTGTCAAGAACGCCGGCTTCTTCCATTTCGTAGTAGAAGTCGTTGCCCTCACGAGTACGCTCACCTACCCCAGCAAAAACCGACAGGCCGGAGTGCTCGATGGCGATGTTTCGGATCAGCTCAAGCATGGTTACGGTCTTGCCCACACCGGCGCCACCGAATAGGCCGACCTTACCGCCTCGGGCGAAAGGACAAATCAAGTCGATGACCTTAATGCCGGTTTCCAAAACCTCGTTACCGCCAATTTGATCTTCATAGGCTGGCGCCTTGCGGTGAATCGGCATCACTTCTTTGGCGTTAACCGGTCCTTTTTCGTCGATGGGGGTACCCAGTACGTCAACGATGCGGCCTAGGGTTTCTTCACCCACCGGAATGGAAATTGGCGCGCCGGTGTTGGTCACTTCTAGGCCTCGAGACAGGCCGTCTGAAATACCCATGGCGATGGTGCGTACAATGCCGTCGCCCAATTGCTGCTGTACTTCTAAGGTCAGCCCACTGTCTGTGACAGAAAGTGCGTCATAAACCTTAGGTACATTGTTTCGATCAAACTCTACATCGATGACCGCGCCGATAATTTGTACGATTCGACCGCTACTCATTTCTAGCCTCTTTATTTCTTTGGTTTAAATACTGTTGCTGTGGTTTAACTGTTTGCTGGTTCCAAGCCCGGGTTGCCCCTGCGCTCGGTTATACCGCCGCTGCGCCGCCTACAATTTCCGCAATTTCCTGGGTAATAGCCGCTTGTCGCGCGTTGTTGTAAATCAGCTGCAGTTCGTCAATTAACTTTTCTGCGTTTTCTGTGGCATTTTTCATGGCGATCATTTTGGCCGCCTGCTCGCATGCGCCGTTTTCGACCACCGCTTGATAGACCTGCGATTCCAGATAACGCAGCAACAACCCTTCGATTAGCTGCCGGGCGTCTGGCTCGTAAATGTAGTCCCAACGATGCTGGTAAGCTTCGTCATCACTCGGATCCAGCGGCAGTAGCTGCCGAACCGTGGGGGTTTGGGTCATGGTGTTTTCGAAATCGTTGCTGGCCAAGAACAGCTGATCGATGGTGCCGTCGGCATAAGCGTCTAGCATCACTCGAATACCGCCAATCAGATCTGCGATGGCTGGGCTTTCTCCCACATCCGGCATGACCGCAACGATGTTGGCGCCGACGGAACGAAAGAACGGGCCGGCTTTGTTGCCGATCAGACCCATGTCCACTTCGATACCCTGGGCATCCAGTTGCGCCATCTGCTTCACGACGGTGCGGAACAAGTTCACGTTCAGGCCACCGCATAAGCCGCGATCTGACGACACCACAATAAAGCCAACACGTTTCACATCACGAGCCTGCATAAAGCTGTGGGTGAATTCCGGGTTTGCATTTGCCAGGTGACTGATCACGCCACGAATGCGATCGCTGTAGGGCTTGCCCTGCTGCATACGGTCTTGGGTGCGGCGCATTTTGCTCGCCGCAACCATTTGCATGGCACTGGTGATCTTTTGCGTGTTTTGCACGCTGCCAATCTTGTTTTTGATCTCTTTGCCGACGGCCATCTTTTTTCCTTTAGCGCATTATCGTCGAGTAAGCAGGGGGCTTAGTAAGCCTGGGTCGCTTTGAATTTCTCGATGATTTCTTTCAACGTTGCCACAACGTCGTCGCTATAAGCGCCAGTTTCATTGGTGCTTTGCACAAAGTCTGCGTATTCAGCATTCATGAAGCTCAATAAGCCTGCTTCGAAGTCCAATACCTTCTCAACAGGCACGTCTTCCAGATAGCCTTCGTTGGCCGCAAACAACACTGTGCCCATTTCTGCTACGGACATTGGTGCAAATTGCTTTTGCTTCATCAGCTCGGTAACTCGCGCACCGTGCTCCAATTGGCGACGAGTCGCGTCGTCTAGATCCGACGCGAACTGCGAGAATGCCGCCAATTCACGGTATTGGGCCAACGCCATTTTGATACCGCCAGAGATCTTCTTCATAAAGGGCACCTGGGCAGAGCCACCCACCCGCGATACCGAGATGCCGGGGCTCATGGCGGGGCGCAGACCTGAGTTGAAGTTCTCTGTCTCCAAAAAGATCTGACCGTCGGTAATGGAGATCACGTTGGTTGGTACGAAGGCAGAAACGTCACCGGCCTGAGTTTCAATAATCGGCAGTGCTGTTAGCGAGCCGGTCTTGCCTTTAACAGCTCCACCGGTTTGTTGCTCAACATAAGCAGCATTCACTCGGGCGGCTCGTTCCAACAAACGAGAGTGCAAATAGAACACGTCACCAGGATACGCTTCGCGGCCAGGAGGTCGCTTCAGCAACAATGAGATCTGACGATAAGCCCAAGCTTGCTTGGTCAAATCATCGTAAATGATCAATGCGTCTTCGCCGGTGTCGCGGAAGTACTCACCGATGGTGCAGCCGGAATAGGCTGAAATGAACTGCATGGAAGCTGGGTCTGCAGCGCCCGCAGCAACCACAGTGGTGTATTCCATGGCGCCATTTTCTTCCAAGGTGCGTACCACATTAGCGATGGTGGACATCTTCTGGCCGATAGCCACGTAGATGCACTTAATGCCACTGCTCTTCTGGTTGATGATGGCGTCTACCGCGATGGCGGTTTTACCAATTTGACGGTCACCAATGATCAATTCACGCTGACCACGACCAACCGGAACCATGGCGTCAATACACTTGAACCCTAACTGTACGGGCTGGTCCACAGACTGACGGGCGATAACCCCAGGTGCCACCTTCTCGATAGGCGAGGTGGTTTTGGCGTTCAGCGGACCTTTGCCGTCAATGGGATTACCCAGCGCATCTACCACGCGACCCAGCAGTTCGGGACCGACGGGCACTTCTAGGATTCGGCCTGTGCAGCGGGCGGTCATACCTTCGGTCAGGGCGTCATAGTCACCCAGCACCACCACGCCCACGCTGTCGCGCTCCAAGTTCAACGCCATGCCATAGAGGCCGCCGTCAAATTCGATCATTTCGCCGTATTGGGCTTGGGCCAAGCCGTGGATACGCACGATGCCGTCCGATACACCAACGATGGTGCCTTCGTTTTGCGCTTCTGCTTTGACATCCAGGCCTTGGATACGCCCCTTGATGATGTCACTGATTTCCGATGGATTCAGTTGCTGCATGCTAGCTTCCTTTT
>JAYOSS010000021.1:6366-22573 GCA_038139355.1 Gammaproteobacteria bacterium | reverse complement strand
CTTCGGGTTATGAGCCCGACGAGCTACCTGACTGCTCCACCCCGCATCAACAAGGTGGCGGAGTATATGGAGGGATGGGGTAACGTGCAAGGGGGATAATTTTGAAATGATCTACGTTCCCGGTGGGATTCACGGTTTAAAGCGGGAGTTCTGGGCTTATCCGAATGGATTCTCACCGGGCAGTTTTGAGCTGGCGTTAAGTACTTTGGGTCGCGGCAGACTGGACGTCGGTCGTTATATGATGGTGCCGAAGGCGAGACTCGAACTCGCACGGGCATAAGCCCACTACCCCCTCAAGGTAGCGTGTCTACCAATTTCACCACTTCGGCGTGATCTGTGTGTCTGGAACTCCCGTTCTAGCTCGCTATATTAACGCTTAAATCTCAGGTATTTCTGCGTCGGCGTCCTCAGCGGTGCCCGTATCCAACGGCAAGTCGGCAGGCGTTTCTTCACCAATACTGGTGGACACCTGCGGGATACCCAGTCGGTCCGCTTGGGCCGAACGTTCTTTTGCTGTGTAAGCCAAGGCAAATGAGATCAGAAAAAAAGCAATCGCCAGCCAAGTGGTGATGCGGGTCATCGCCGTAGCACCACCGGAACTGCCAAACACGGTGTTTGACGAACCACTGCCAAAGGCAGCGCCAACGTCGGCGCCCTTACCTTGCTGGATCAGCACCAGTGCGATTAGCGCTATGGCGTCAATTACCAACAATGACAATAAAACTGTTTCTAATGTGGACATCTCATCACTCTTTTCGTTGTTGTCAGACCGCGACAATTTCCCAAGGTCTGACGTTAGGCCGCCGCCTCACTCGCGGCGCGTATGATGGCAGCAAATTGCGTATTGTCCAGCGAAGCGCCACCCACTAGCACGCCTTCGATCTCTGGGTGCTGGAACAATGACCCTGCGTTGTCAGCATTTACGCTTCCACCGTACAACACTCTCACTCCTGCAGTCTGCTCCGCCGCCACCTCATTCAAGGTCTGACGAATGACTTTGTGCATAGCCACCGCCTGTTCCGCCGTTGCGCTGATGCCGCTACCAATGGCCCATATGGGTTCGTAGGCAATGGCTACCTGACCCTGCATAGCAAATGCCGCTGCCTGGGCGCGGATCTGCTCTCGCACAAAGTCCTCTGCCTCGCCTGCCTCGCGGACAGCGAGGCTCTCACCGACGCAGATCACTACGGACAATTCCGCTTCCAACGCACGTGCCACCTTAGCGGCCACGATCTCATCGTCTTCGCCGTGCCCCACCCGACGCTCAGAGTGCCCAGCCAATACCCAAGACACGCCGTTTTCTGCAGCCATGGAGGCAGCAATTTCCCCGGTGTGGGCACCAGCGGAAAACTGACTCACGTTTTGCAAACCTAGTGCGAAGCTTGTGGGCAAACTGGCGGCAAAAGCGCCCACATAAATGGCCGGGGGCACGATCACCACCTCCACGTTGGACTGGGCTTTATGAGAACCCAAGGTCTCCTGAACCAAGGCCAGATTCCCATTCATTTTCCAGTTCGCAATAACCAGACGCTTTGCCATTGAAGCTCCGTACACGGTTGCCGCCCTTGCAGGGCGCGCAATGTTATACGCAGCGAAAGGCATTTCCAAGGATTCAGGACATCGCTCAACGGCTAGGCGGCGCATCCAACGGCTGGGGGATAAAAAGACAAACCACAAACAGCGACACTAACGCCCCGATACACATCAAAGGACCCGCGGCGAATGTGCCGGTACGATCGAAGGCCAAACTAAACAGCAGCGGACCAATAGCGCTGGCGAACACAGTCAGCGCGGCGTTAAGGCCGCTGATCTCGCCCAGATGTTTGGGCCCATAGTGGCGAATGAACACCAGGTTTGAGAGCGTGCCCCACAAGCCGCCGCCGACGCCAAACCCCAAAACCAAGGCCCAATAACCAATGTCGCTTTGCAGGAAGATCAGCCCTATGGCGCCGGCGATAAAGCTGAGCAGCATAACGAGCAGCAACGGTTTAAGACGCATGTAATCAGCCAGCGCACTGGCGCTGAGATTCACCACCACGGATACCAGCGCTTGGGGTATAAAATACGCAAAGGCCTCTGCTCGGGAGCGCCCGGCTTGCTCAAAGATGGCAACGATGTGGAAGGTTACTGCGGTGCCAAACAGTGCGTGAATCGACAGTCCCATGGAATACAGCCAAAAGACTGGATTCTTCCTGACCTGTTGAAGCGTGTAGCTGGTTTGGTGATTCGACACGTGCTCTGAGCTATTGGCTGTCGCCAGATTATCGGCACTCAGTCCACACACCTGAGGGTTATCTCGAATCAGCACCAGACAAATCAAGGCGAACACAGGACCCACGACGATGGCCAGCCACCACAGGGCCTGTCGCCAGCCCCAACTGTCGATCAGCATAGCCAAGCCCAAGGGTGCTAACGAAAAGCCCAGGGACACCACGACGCCGCGACTTCCAGACACCAGCCCTCTGTTACGCTCAAACCACATCAACAGCATGTTGCCACTGGCGCTGGTCATTATGCCCTGACCACTGAATCGCACGCCAAAATAAGCCAGGGTCATGAGGCCAAACGCGAGGATGGTGGGGCTGCCAAAAAATCGCTCCGACAGTGTCTGGCTCAGAACATCAACCACAGAAATAAACCCAACGGCGGTGCCAAGCATCAAGCTAGCCCCGACCAGCACAATTCTGGGACCGTAGTGATCGTAGAAGCGTCCGGCTCGGGTCAGAAAAAAAGCACTGGTGATGGTGCCAAGCATGTAGGCGAAGGACAGCTCGGTGCGACTCAAACCTGTCGCCTCGATAAAGGCGTCCGCGAATACAGCCATACCCATGGTCTGACCGGGAACGCTGAACAAAAAACCCAGTGTCGATAGTACGGCGATAACCCACCCATAGAAGAAGGGTGTGTTGCCCGCAGGAAATGGCCAGTCGGCGCGCAAGCGCCTTTGGATTGCCGAAAATCCCTGCATAGAAGTGCCCGTGTTGAGTTGCTAACAAGTTTGCGGTGAGTATTGGATCAAACGTGATCCCGGCAGCTCACCTCGGCCATCGACCTACCGCCGGTTGGTAATGGCCCAGCGCCGTTATTTAGGCCGCCTGAATGGAACGGGCTTGTGCGGCCAGATCCTTGGCTACCTGATTGACCTCTGCTTCGTCCTCACCTTCGACCATGATGCGCAGCAAAGGTTCTGTCCCCGACGGGCGAATCAATATACGTCCCCGGGCGCCCATCTGTTGCTCGTAGCTAGCTTGAGCCTCGGTTAATAGAGGATGAATCGCTACTGCTCCCGGCGCCTCAACGTCCACATTGATCAATACCTGAGGTGCTTTAGCAATACCCGCCACCAACTCTTGCAGTGGCACGTCCGCTTTTTGCATGGCCGACAAGACTTGCAGTGCCGCGATGATGGCGTCCCCGGTGCTACACAGATCTAGGGTTAAAATATGCCCGGAAGGTTCTCCGCCCAGGGTCCAGCCGCGTTGGTGTAGGGCTTCCATAATATAGCGGTCACCCACCTGAGCCCGAACGAAAGGCACGGCTAGTGCTTCAAGGGCTCGAGCAAGACCCAGATTGGACATTACGGTGCCAACCACCCCACCCTGCATGTTTTGCGCTGCCTGACGACTACGAGCGATGACGTAAAGCAAATGATCGCCATCCAATAATTCGCCCCGGGCGTCGACCATGACCAACCGATCACCGTCGCCATCAAAGGCGATACCAACATCCGCGCCCTCTTCCACCACTCGCTGCTGGAGTATTTGTGGCTGGGTGGAACCGCATTGGTTATTGATATTAAAACCATCCGGCTGAACCGCTGTGGCAATGACCTCGGCTCCCAGTTCCTGAAACACTCGCGGACCCACCTGATAGGTTGCGCCATGGGCACAATCCAAGACGATCTTGATACCCCGCAGACTGAAGTCTCGAGACAAGGAGTTTTTACAAAACTCTACGTAACGGCCCGGCGCATCAGAAATTCGGGCCGCCTTGCCAAGGCTCTGGGAGTCCTGGCAGATCATGGGTTGTTCCAGCATGGCCTCAATGCGCTGCTCTAGCGCGTCGCCCAGCTTATTGCCATTGCCGTCAAACAACTTAATGCCGTTGTCGTAATAGGGGTTATGCGACGCACTGATGACGACACCCGCGTCGGCGCTGACCGCCCGGGTTAAGTACGCAATAGCTGGGGTAGGAATGGGACCGAGCAAGCTGACGTCGGCACCAGCGGAAACAAAACCAGACTGTAAAACGGACTCCAGCATATAGCCGGAGATTCGCGTATCTTTACCGATCAGTATGTGGGGCCGCCTGCCTTCGCTGGCGAACACCTTACCAATGGCCCAACTCAGGCGCAGGCAAAACTCTGGGGTAATTTGATCTTTTCCGACTAAGCCGCGAATACCGTCAGTGCCAAAGTACTTTTGTCCCACCTTACCCGCCTAATAAATCTCGCTAGCCTTGCAAACGCCGAAAGAGCCGTTTTGCGCCGCGGGTAAGGATGACAGTGCGACTGGCATAAAGCCAGTCTCAGAGGTTCAAAGCGAGCTTGGGGCGGCTATAAATCGCGATAGGCTTGCAGCATGCGCAGAACGTCAGCGCTTTCTGCCACGTCGTGAACCCGAATCAGGTCTGCGCCGTTTTGGGCTGCCAGCAACACCGTGGCCAAACTACCGGACAATCGCCGCTCTACCGGCTGGCCGGTGATGGCGCCGATCATGGATTTCCGCGACAGCCCCACCAAGATCGGTAGCTCGTCTACGCGCACCTTGGACAAATCCCGCAACAGCGCCAGATTGTGTTGCACGGACTTGCCAAACCCAAATCCGGGATCAATGACTAGGCGCTGGGCGGCAATACCCGCGGCCTGGCACTGGCTGACACGAGCCGCCAGGTAGTCGGCGACCTCGCCAACCACATCGTCATATTGGGGGTTTTCTTGCATGCTTTGGGGCGTGCCCTGCATGTGCATCAGCGCATAAGCCGCATCGGACTGGGCCACTGCCGCAATCACTTCCGGATCTCTCCCGCCGGTGATGTCGTTAATCATGCCAGCGCCGCTGGCAATAGCGGCTCGAACCGTTTCAGGATGGTAGGTGTCCACTGACAGCACGGCGTCGATATCCGCTAGGGCCTCTAGCACGGGAATGACTCGCTTTTGCTCATCCGCAGAACTCACGGCAACGGCGCCGGGGCGACTGCTTTCACCGCCGATATCCAGCACCGCTACCCCAGCATCCACCATTGCCTGAGCTTGTTCGCGTACACGATCCAGCAGCACCGCGCCGTCATGAAAGAGCGTTCCGCCGTCAGAGAACGAGTCGGGAGTAATGTTCAGCACCCCCATAAGCTGGGGGCTGGCAAACGACACAACCCGACCCTTGCAGATCAGGTCGCGCCCGGCAGTCACAGCAAGCGGCCTAGGTTTCTTCTGCCGGACCACCAATGGGTGATCCTTGTTCCCCATCGGGCTTGCCCGCACCGCTATTCGATGGCGGCTCGGCAGGATGCCGCGGTTTACCGCCGGCCATGATGTCGTCCAGCTGATCTGAGGACAACGTCTCAAACTCCATCAAGGCGTCGGCCATGGTATGCAGTTTGTCGATATTGTCCGTCAGCAGTTTTTTCGCCGTACCGTAACAATCGTCAATGATTTGCCGGACTTCTTGGTCAATGGCGTGGGCGGTTTCTGGCGAGTGCGCCTTGGGCTTGGCGCCAGCGGACATGCCTAGGAACACTTCCCCATCGTCCTCGTCATACATCAACGGTCCCAACTTTTCCGACAGACCCCACTTGGTGACCATGCTTCTGGCCAGCTGGGTGGCTCTTTCAATGTCGTTGGAAGCACCAGTGGTGACATGCTCACTGCCCAGCGTGATCTCTTCCGCGATGCGGCCGCCGAACAAGCTAGCGATTTGCGAGCGGATGCCTTGGGCGCTCATGCTGTAGCGATCTTCTTCCGGCAGGAACATCGTCACACCCAAGGCTCGGCCTCTGGGGATGATCGTCACTTTGTACACCGGATCATGATCGGGCATTAACCGACCAACGATGGCGTGACCCGCCTCGTGGTACGCCGTATTACGTTTTTCTTTTTCGGACATGACCATGGACTTGCGCTCGGCGCCCATCATGATTTTGTCCTTGGCTTTGTCGAACTCTTCCATGCTGACCAATCGTTTGCCGCCTCGGGCCGCAAACAACGCCGCTTCATTAACTAAGTTCGCCAGATCCGCGCCGGAAAAACCCGGCGTGCCTCGAGCAATGATGCTGGCGTCGACATCGTCAGCCACAGGGACTTTGCGCATGTGCACCTTGGTGATTTGCTCGCGGCCGCGAATGTCCGGAAGGCCCACCACGACTTGACGGTCAAAGCGACCTGGCCGCAACAATGCTGGGTCCAAAACGTCAGGACGGTTGGTGGCAGCGATCACGATGATGCCGTCGTTGCCCTCAAAACCGTCCATCTCTACCAAGAGTTGGTTTAGCGTTTGTTCGCGTTCGTCGTGTCCGCCGCCCAGACCGGCCCCACGATGACGGCCCACCGCGTCAATTTCGTCGATGAAGATGATGCACGGAGCCTGCTTCTTAGCCTGCTCGAACATATCGCGCACACGGGATGCCCCAACACCCACAAACATTTCTACGAAGTCAGAGCCAGAGATGGAGAAAAACGGCACCTTGGCTTCGCCGGCAATGGCTTTAGCCAACAGCGTTTTACCGGTACCAGGCTGGCCTACCATCAGCACGCCCCGGGGAATGTGCCCGCCTAGACGCTGAAACTTGCCTGGATCGCGCAAAAACTCCACCAGCTCTTGCACGTCTTCCTTTGCTTCGTCGACCCCCGCCACATCAGCAAACGTGGTCTGGATCTGATCTTCCGAGAGCAACTTTGCTTTGCTGCGCCCAAACGACATGGGGCCGCCGCGGCCGCTACCGCCGCCCTGCATCTGCCGCATGAAAAACATGGCGACAGCCAGGATGATCAGAATCGGGAAGCTGGCCAACAGCAGTTGTGTCCAGACACTTTGGCCTTCTTCTTCGATGAACTGGAATTCAATGCCGCGATCTCGCAGCTCGCTCACCAGACCAGGATCGTTGTTGAAGCCCGTTACCGTATAGCGATTGCCGGTGCGATCTGTGGCATAGATCCGATTGCCTTGAATCGTGACCTCATCTACTTGGCCTTGCTCAACGGAGTACAAGAACTCTGAATATTTCACCGGCGGATTTTTTGCGTCCGCATTGAAGTTGCTGAACACCGTCAGCAGCACCGCCAGTATGACCAGCCAAAGAACTACATTTTTACCCATATCAGACACCGGGTTTTCCTCGTAATGAATTGCGTTGACGTTTCTACAAAAAACGACCTACACGACGTCAGACATGAGATCTTGATATTCGTTTTGCGCATAACCGGATAATTGTCCGGCTCGTTAGCTTTTGCGCACCCTAACACTAGTCAATGCTTGTACCTGTTCGTGTCTGCGCCACGCGCGCTAGATTACACGACAATTTCACGTTAGGCGGGTTCCATAGAACTTGCGTCTAATCATTGTGCTTGGACTGGCCTATTGGCAAGTCAGTTCGCTAGGGCGTCCTTGGCTCCAGAAAACCCTTGGGCGACCACAAATACTTCCCGAGACTCTGACCGGGAGGCCTTAGGCTTCGTCACCTGTACCTTGGCAAACACCTGTCTTAGTTGCGCCACCCAATCGTCCAAACCCTCGCCCTGAAAGGCTTTTATGGTCATGGCTCCATTCGATTTTAGCCATCGATGACAACTTTCTAACGATACGTCGGCCAGATCCATGGCCCGAGCCTGATCCACCGTGCGTATGCCAGAAATATTGGGGGCCATGTCCGATAAAACAAGGTCTAACTGAGTACCGTCTAACAACCGACTAATTTGCTCGTCAACCTCAGCATCTCCTGCTAAGCCTTCAATGGCGTGGGTGTTGTGACCGCAAGTGATCGGCAGCGGGTCAACCGCGATTAGCCGCCCACCCTGTAACTTGTTTTCCAAATAGTGAGTCCAGCCGCCGGGAGCGGCGCCCAACTCTAAAACGCTTTGACCCGCGCGCACGATGCGGTAGCGCTGGTCGATTTGCTCCAGCTTGAAATGGGCTCGAGAAATATGCCCACCATCCTGGGCCTGACGCACAAAGTAATCTTTGCGCTGACGCTGTAACCAGCGGTCACTGGATTTGCTGCGTTTTGCCATAAAAAACACCCATTGAGAGGATCAACGACATCCTCCTCGATTTGCTTGAAGCGACCCAGACCCGAGCAAAATCGATCTGATCGAAATAGAAGCTAGCAGTTTGCCATGCTCAGGCGATAGGATACCCCAATGCAGTCACCAACCTTGAATACTCAGCAAAAGAAGTCTCTTCGCGGCGTTGCCCATCACTTGGATCCAGTGGTGGCTGTCAGCGAGCGCGGCCTTAGTGAAGGCATTGTCGAGGAAACCGAGCGAGCCCTGCGCGACCACGAGTTAATCAAGGTTAAGGTGCTGGGTGGCGATCGCAGCGAACGAGCCTCCATCGCAGCTGAGCTGGCCAGCGAAACGTCCGCCACCGTGCTGCAACAGATCGGTAAAATCGCCGTACTTTATCGGCATAACCCAAAGGCGAATCCCAAGCTGTCTAACGTTGCGCGCTATCTAGAACGCCAGGATTTTTAGCTGCGACGGCCTGGCATTGGGCAAGAGTGTTTTTTCCAAAACCCTCCGGCAAGCGCACAAAACAAAACCAATATTTCGAAGCTGAGGTGCGCTGACAATAGGCGCTAAACGCGTTTAGTGCTCTACAGAAGAAATCTCGTACTCGCGCTCGCCCCCTGGCGTCACCACGGTCACCACGTCGTCTTCCATTTTGCCGATCAGCGCGCGGGCGATGGGGGACATCACTGAGATTTTATTTAGCTTGAGATCCGCTTCGTCCTCACCAACGATGTGATAACGAGTTGTCTCATCGGTGTCGCAGTCGATCAGGGTCACGGTGCAACCAAAAATCACTTTGCCCGAGGGCGCTATCTTGCTGACGTCGATGATCTGGGCATCGGCTAAGCGCGACTCAATTTCCTGGATTCGCCCTTCGTTAAAACTCTGCTGCTCCCGGGCGGCGTGGTACTCGGCGTTTTCCTTAAGGTCGCCGTGGGCTCGCGCTTCGGCTATGGCTTCTGAAATTTCTTGTCGCAGCGTGCCTTTGCGATGAGCCAGTTCTTCTCGGAGGCTCTCCGCACCGCTTACCGTCATCGGATTTGGCATAAGACTTCCCCTCTTTACTGAACCAGTCTGCTATGCAACTGCTGCAGACTGGTCACTTGATCGCCAAGTCCTTGCCGAATGGCGATGCTAAAGGCTTCGCCCCCGGTCAGCGTGGTGGTGTAGCAAACCTTGTTCAACAAGGCTAATCGACGAATCACCGCGGAATCCGCAATGGACTGACGACCTTCCGTTGTATTGATGATGAGATCGATTTGTTCGTTCTTCAGCATATCTGAAACGTCAGGGCGGCCTTCGTTCACTTTGTCGACTTGCTCGCAGTCCAGACCCTCGCGAATCAATTCTCTGGCGGTTCCCCGCGTCGCCACCAGCTTAAAACCGATGTCGATCAGGTTGCGGGCAACTTTTACCAGGCCGGCCTTATCCGACTCTTTAACGCTCAAAAATGCGCGGCCACCCGTGGGCAAGCGCTCTCCCGCACCCAGAGATGCTTTGGCAAACGCCTCGCCAAAAGTTTCACCTACACCCATCACTTCACCGGTGGATTTCATTTCTGGCCCAAGGATGGGATCAACACCAATGAATTTATTGAACGGAAAAACCGACTCTTTAACGTGGACAAATTCCGGCACCACTTCTTCGGTGTACCCCAAATCCGCCAGCTTTTTGCCGGACATGCAACGCGCCGCCAGCTTCGCCAGGGAGTGGCCGATGCACTTAGAAACAAAGGGAACGGTACGGGAGGCCCGAGGATTAACCTCAATCACATAAACGTCATCGCCTTGCACGGCCATCTGCACGTTCATGAGTCCAACCACGTTCAATTCCAAAGCAAGGCGCTTAACCTGCTCGCGAATTTCATTCTGGATGTCCATGGGCAGGTTATAGGGCGGCAAAGAACAGGCCGAGTCACCGGAGTGAACCCCTGCTTGTTCGATATGCTGCATGATGCCGCCAATCACCACCTGCTCACCGTCACAAATGGCGTCCACATCCACTTCCACGGCCTGATCCAGAAAACGATCCAGCAGCACCGGGGAGTCGTTAGAGACGTCAACGGCGTTTTGCATGTACTGGCGCAATTCGTCTTCGTTATAGACCAATTCCATAGCGCGCCCACCGAGCACGTAAGATGGCCGCACGATCAAGGGGTAACCAATCTCCTGAGCTCGCTGGACTCCTTGCTCTGCACTGGACGCCACGCGATTCGATGGCTGGCGCAGACCGAGTTTTTCCACCAACTGCTGAAATCGCTCCCGATCCTCAGCACGGTCAATGGCATCAGGACTGGTGCCAATAATCGGCACACCCAGCCGGGCTAGATCATCGGCGAGCTTCAGCGGCGTCTGGCCACCAAATTGCACGATAACGCCGGTAGGCTGTTCTACTTCGACGATGGCCAAAACGTCTTCCAACGTGACCGGCTCAAAGTAAAGCCGATCTGAAGTGTCGTAGTCCGTTGAAACCGTCTCCGGGTTACAGTTCACCATGATGGTTTCGTAACCATCCTCACGCATGGCTAACGCCGCGTGCACACAGCAATAATCGAACTCGATGCCTTGGCCGATACGATTGGGGCCACCACCAAGCACCATGATTTTCTGTCGCTGGGTCGGTCTGGCCTCGCATTCTTCCTCGTAGGTGGAATACATATAGGCACTGTTGGCTGGGAACTCCGCCGCACAGGTGTCGACACGGCGATACACCGGCTTGACGTCAAGAGCCTGTCGAGTTTCGCGAACCTCGGCTTCACTGCAGTCCAAAAGCTGGGCCAAGCGCCCATCCGAAAACCCCTGACGTTTTGCCTGCCGCCACTCACCTTGGGACAGCGTCTGACACTGCTGCTGCTGCAGCTGGGCTTCGGCTGCGATCAAATCTTCGATTTCAGCCAAGAACCAAGGATCAATCTTGGTCAGGGCAAAAACTTCCTCTTGACTGAACCCGGCCCGAAACGCGTCCGCCACATACCAAAGCCTCAGGGTACTGGGTGTCGCTAACTCGCGCTTGAGCACGCTGCGCCACTCAGGATCCTGTCTGTCTAGCACTGGATCAAAGCCCACCATGCCGACTTCTAGGCCGCGCAGCGCTTTTTGCAAGGACTCCTGAAACGTGCAGCCAATAGCCATGACTTCCCCTACCGACTTCATCTGTGTGGTCAGGCGGGCATCTGCTTGCGGGAATTTCTCAAAGGTAAAACGCGGGATCTTGGTCACCACGTAGTCGATACTGGGCTCAAATGACGCGGGTGTTACGCCACCGGTAATGTCGTTGTCCAGTTCATCTAGGGTATAGCCAACGGCCAGCTTGGCAGCGATTTTCGCAATCGGGAAGCCAGTGGCTTTAGATGCCAGCGCCGACGAACGCGATACACGAGGATTCATCTCGATAACCACAACACGACCATCGTCGGGATTGATGCCGAATTGGACATTGGAGCCACCAGTTTCCACGCCAATCTCTCGCAGCACGGCAATCGAGGCGTTACGCAGGATTTGATATTCCTTATCCGTCAGCGTTTGCGCCGGAGCCACAGTAATGCTGTCCCCGGTGTGGACACCCATGGGATCTAGGTTTTCGATGGCGCAGACAATGATGCAGTTGTCTTTTTTGTCCCGCACCACCTCCATCTCGAACTCTTTCCAGCCCAGCAACGACTCGTCAATCAGCAGTTCCGAGGTAGGCGAAAGCTCCAAGCCGCGAGCGCAGATTTCTTCGAACTCTTGCTTGTTGTAGGCCACCCCGCCGCCGCTGCCACCCAAGGTAAACGAGGGGCGAATCACACACGGGAATCCCAGCTGGCTCTGCACCTGCAAGGCCTCTTCCATGCTGTGGGCAATAGCCGAACGTGGGGTTTCCAGGCCGATGGCTTTCATCGCGCGATCAAAACGTTCGCGGTCTTCGGCTTTGTCGATGGCGTCTTGGCTGGCGCCAATCATTTGCACACCAAACTTTTCCAATACGCCTTCACTGACCAAATCCAGGGCGCAGTTCAATGCGGTTTGTCCGCCCATGGTGGGCAGCAACGCATCCGGCCGCTCGCGCTCAATGATTTTGCTGACCGTGCGCCATTCCACTGGCTCTACATAGGTGGCGTCGGCCATGGTGGGGTCGGTCATGATGGTGGCGGGATTCGAATTCACGAGGATGACCCGATAGCCCTCATCTTTGAGTGCTTTACAGGCCTGGGCTCCCGAATAGTCAAACTCACAGGCCTGACCGATAACAATCGGGCCCGCACCCAGAATCAGAACCGATTCAATGTCAGTACGCTTGGGCATCTAACTCTCTACCTCTTTCCCTGGACCATAAGATCGATAAAGTGATCGAACAGATATTCGCAGTCCTGGGGCCCGGGACTGGCTTCGGGATGGCCTTGAAAGCCGAAGGCCGGATGCTGCAGGTGACGTATGCCCTGCACGGTTCCGTCAAACAAGGATTTGTGGGTGCACTGCAGGTGCTCGGGAAGGCTGTCTTCCGCCACGGCAAAACCGTGATTTTGACTGGTAATCACCACTTCCCCGGTTTCTAGATCTTGCACCGGATGGTTCGCCCCATGATGCCCGTGGGTCATCTTTTGGGTCTGGGCGCCGCTGGCTAGCGCCAACAGCTGATGCCCCAAGCAAATACCAAACATCGGTATATCCGCACGCAAAAATTCGCCTATCGCCTCGATGGCGTAATCGCAAGGCTCGGGATCGCCAGGGCCATTTGATAAAAAGACGCCATCTGGCTGCATCGCCAACACTTCTTCGGCGCTGGTTTGGGCGGGCACCAAGGTCAGCTTGCATCCCTTACTGGCCAGAATGCGCAAAATGTTGCGTTTAACGCCAAAATCGTAGGCCACTACGTTGAATTTGGGCTCGGTCTGCTCACCATAGCCCGTAGCCAGATCCCAGCAGGTTTGCGTCCAAGAACGAGAGGGTCCGGTGACCACCTGGGCCAGGTCCATGCCAGCAAGACCGGCGAACTCCCGGGCTAACTCCAGCGCTTTGGCTTCGCCCTCGGGGCTGGCAGCGCTTTCGTCCGCCAAAATGCACCCCGCCAGTGCGCCTTTTTCGCGCAGCAATCGGGTCAGCCGCCGGGTATCCACATCGGCGATGGCCACCGTATTTTGCTCGCGCAAATAATCTTGCAGGCTGCCCTGTTGTCGCCAGTTGCTGACTTTTTTGGGAACCTGACGGATCACCAATCCAGCCGCCCAAATCTGATCGGACTCCTCATCTTCTGGAGTAACGCCGGTGTTGCCGATTTGGGGATACGTTAACGTCACTATCTGACGGCAGTAGGACGGGTCGGTAAGAATTTCTTGATAGCCAGTCATGGCGGTATTGAAAACCACCTCACCGGTTGTATGGCCAGAGGCTCCAATGGACTGGCCATGGAATACACTTCCGTCTTCGAGTACTAGTAGGGCAGGTCTCAACAAGATTCCCTTTTAACTGGACTGCAACTCGTGGCAAAAGCTCTGGAACAGCGCTCTATCGCCACACCTAACCCTTGTTCTCCAGACTTTCCCTGTTCTGTCACGAGGACGCAGGCCAAGGGATGCCGACCAAATGTATAATTACATCGGCTGTGTCAAAGAGGTGCTGAAACGAGCCAGCGGGTTAGGCGGTGAGTGTACGTAGAGCTGAGTCAAAAAGCAGTAAAAATCTCCGCTCTTTGACCGGTACAGATGAAACATTTCATCGACTTTTTCATCGACCACCGATTTTCATGAGGTTGGCACGTTGGCCGGAACCGGCTTAGATCCCCAGCAGATCCTGCATGTCATACCAACCGGGCTTGGCACCGGCGACCAGACCAACGGCGCGCAGGGCTCCCTGGGCAAAATTGCTGCGACTGTGAGCCCTATGAGTGATCTCTAGACGTTCGCCTTCGCTGGCAAACATCACCGTGTGTTCGCCCACAATGTCGCCACCTCGAATGGTGGAAAAGCCGATGGTTTTGGGATCTCTGGCGCCGGTGATACCTTGCCGACCGTATACGGCATCCGTTGCCAAATCACGGCCCAGGGCCTTGGCCAATACTTCACCGATACGCACTGCTGTACCTGAGGGAGCATCTATTTTGTGCTTATGGTGGGCTTCAATCACCTCGACATCCGCATCGTCGCCCAAGGCTTGTGCGGCCAGTTCGATCAAACGCATGGAAAGATTGACCCCAACGCTCATGTTCGGGGAAACAAAGATCGCCGTTTGCTCAGCATAACCTCGCAAAGTTTGCAGCTGGGCCTCATCGAATCCCGTGGTGCCAATGACCATACTCTTGCCGCCATCGGCACAAACTTGGGCCAGCGCTAAGGTTGCTTGGGGCACGGTGAAATCAATCACGACATCGAATTCGTCTAAGTGAGCCTGAGGGTCAGCGGAAAGCGTCACGTTGAGGGTATTCATGCCGCACACGGCACTGACGTCTTGACCCAGCTGATCGTGCTGACCGTGCTCAAAACCTGCGGTAAAACTCAGGTGTTCTGCTTCGGCGATGGCCTGCACCAAGGTTTTACCCATTCGGCCCGCCACACCTGCCACTGCCACTCGTATCATTGTCTTCCTACTGGGTTGTCATCTCAGCCTTAAGTGTGCTGGTCTGGCTCGGGCCTGACCAGTGAAACTTGCACCATCTAACCTGATGCCCGCCTGTCTGCTTAGTGCTTTGGGCGATGGGAAGACTTAGGGCTTGAGGTCATCAAAGAAACTTTTGACCCCGTCAAACCAGCTTTTGCCTCTTGGCGAGTGCTTACTACTGGATTCCAGCGATTGCTTAAGCTGCTGCAGCAAGTCCCGCTGTTCCTCCGTCAGCTTAACTGGCGTTTCTACCACCACCCTGCACAGCAGGTCGCCAACGCCACCGCCGCGCACCTGGGTGACCCCTTTACCACGCAAGCGGAACACTTTGCCCGTTTGGGTTTCGCTGGGCACTTTGAGTTTGACCCGACCGTCCAGGGTAGGAATGTCCAGCTCTCCGCCTAAGGCGGCATCAGCAAACGAAATAGGCACTTCACAGTGCAAGTGTTTGCCATCGCGCTGGAAGATCGGGTGGGGCTGTACATCAATCTGCACGTATAGGTTGCCTGGGGGACCACCGTTAGGTCCTGCTTCGCCTTCACCGGTCAGACGAATTCGATCACCCACATCGACCCCTGCCGGCACCTTCACCGACAAAGTCTTGCGCTTTTCAACCCGGCCCGCTCCGGCGCAGGTATTACATGGGTCGGTAATGATCTCTCCCCGCCCACGACAACGCGGGCAGGTTTGCTGCAGGGAGAAGAATCCTTGAGAAACCCGCACCTGACCTTGGCCGTTACACTCTTGGCAGGTACTGGCCGACGTTCCCGGTTTGGCGCCAGACCCATCGCAGTCCTCACAACCCGCCAGTACCGGAATGCGAATTTCGACCGAATCACCGTTGACTGCCTGCTCTAGGGACAAAGACAGGTTGTAACGCAAATCGGAGCCGCGAGCAGGACCGCTGCGACCGCCGCCTCTGCCGCCGCCAAAAATATCCCCAAAGACGTCCCCGAAGATATCGCCGAATCCACCGGCACCCCGACCAGCCCCGCTATTAGGGTCCAAGCCGTCGTGACCAAACTGGTCATAAATCTGACGCTTTTCGGCGTCGCTGAGCACTTCGTAGGCTTCGTTGGCTTCTTTAAACTGCTCTTCGGCCTTGGCGTCGTCTCGATTTCGATCCGGGTGCAGCTTCATGGCAATACGGCGATAGGCCTTTTTTAAATCGCCTTCAGATACGTCCCGGTTCACACCTAAGACTTCGTAATAATCCCTTTTCGCCATGATTTTCCTTCAACGATAGCGTTGCGAGCGCTAGCCCAAGTTCGTCTACAACCCTTTAACCCGTTTGTGTTTAGCGTTTTTTTAAGGCCGGTCTTCGCCCTGGCTTTTGCGCGCCTGCCCTGGGGCTTTTCTCTGGTTTTGTCCCGTGGATTTGCTCTTTTGATAGAGGCAAGAAAGCCACCCACCG
>JAYOSS010000021.1:0-6266 GCA_038139355.1 Gammaproteobacteria bacterium | reverse complement strand
CTGGTTTTGTCCCGTGGATTTGCTCTTTTGATAGAGGCAAGAAAGCCACCCACCGGTGGCTTTCACGCGAGCCAGCTAATACAACCGGCTTACTGGTTTTGCGCTTTGTCGTCCTTCACTTCTTCGAATTCCGCATCCACAGCCCCATCATCCGGTGCTTCCGGTCCCGCCTCGCCAGCGGCTTGGGCTTGCTCGGCATACATCTTTTGGGCCAAACCAGCGGAGGCTTCAGACAAGACCTTGATCTTCGCTTCGATGGCGTCTTTGTCATCGCCTTTGAGCGCTTCTTCAAGATCCGCGGCCGCAGCTTCGATCGAGGTTTTTTCTTCGTCCGTTGCCTTGTCGCCAGCATCTTCCACTGCCTTACGCGCGCCGTGGATCAAACCGTCGGCTTGGTTGCGCAAGGTCACCATTTCTTCGAACTTCTTGTCTTCTTCCGAGTGCGCTTCCGCGTCCCGAATCATTTGCTCGATCTCTTCATCAGACAATCCGCTGGATGCCTTAATGACAATGGACTGTTCCTTACCCGTGGCCTTGTCCTTGGCCGACACATTCAATATGCCGTTGGCATCGATATCAAAAGCCACCTCAATTTGCGGCATTCCTCGTGGCGCCGGTGGAATATCCGACAGATCGAACCGGCCCAGCGATTTGTTCTGACCGGCTTGCTTGCGCTCGCCTTGCAGCACATGAATGGTTACCGCGGTTTGGTTGTCATCCGCTGTCGAGAACACTTGGGTTTTCTTGGTTGGAATGGTGGTGTTCTTTTCAATCAACACGCTCATCACCTGACCCATAGTCTCAATACCCAGTGACAGTGGGCTAACGTCCAGCAACAGCACGTCTTTGACGTCACCGGCCAGAACCGCCGCCTGAATCGCTGCACCCATGGCGACCGCTTCATCTGGATTAACGTCCCGACGCGCTTCTTTCTTGAAGAAACCTTTCACCTGCTCCTGTACTAGGGGCATACGTGTTTGGCCGCCGACCAAGATCACATCGTCGATGTCGTCGATGCTCAAATCCGCGTCTTGCAGCGCCACCCGACATGGGTCGATGGTGCGGCTGACCAAATCACTGACCAGTGACTCCAGCTTGGATCGCGTCAGCTTCAGCACCAAGTGCTTCGGACCAGATTGGTCTGCTGTGATGTAAGGCAGATTGATCTCGGTTTGCTGGCTGTTGGACAGCTCGATCTTGGCCTTTTCTGCGGCTTCTTTTAGTCGCTGTAACGCCAGTGGGTCATTGTGCAAATCCACGCCGTTTTCTTTCTTGAACTCATCCGCCAGGAAGTCGATGACTTTGAGGTCAAAGTCTTCGCCGCCCAAGAAAGTGTCGCCGTTGGTAGAAAGCACTTCAAACTGATGCTCGCCATCCACCTCTGCGATCTCAATGATCGATACGTCGAAGGTGCCGCCGCCCAAATCGTAGACGGCAATCTTTGCGTCGCCTCGGTTTTTATCTAAACCGTAAGCCAACGCCGCTGCTGTAGGCTCGTTAATGATGCGCTTAACCTCTAGACCGGCGATTTTGCCCGCATCCTTGGTAGCCTGACGCTGGGAGTCATTGAAGTAAGCCGGCACAGTGATGACCGCCTCGGTCACTTCTTCGCCTAGGTACTCCTCCGCAGTCTTTTTCATCTTCTTCAGAATTTCTGCAGAAATTTGCGGCGGCGCCAACTTTTCGTCGTTGACTTCGATCCACGCGTCACCGTTATTCGCCTCAGCGATTTTGTAAGGCACCATTTTGATGTCTTTTTGCACCACATCATCTTGGAACTTGCGACCGATCAAACGCTTGACCGCAAAAACCGTGTTGTTGGGGTTGGTAACAGCCTGACGCTTAGCATTCTGCCCTACCAGAATTTCACCGCTGTCTGTGTAAGCGATGATGGAGGGTGTGGTGCGATCCCCTTCGGAATTCTCAATTACCCGAGCATCGCCACCGTCCAGAACGGATACGCATGAATTGGTCGTTCCCAAGTCAATACCGATGATTTTTCCCATTTTCTTCTCCGCGTTTTCTTTCCTTGTGACGATGTGTCATCGCACAGGAAGATCAAATATTTGGTTGTGTATAACGATGGTGTCTATGTTTGGTCGAATGTGTTTTCTTCAAGGGCCCCTGCACGATTTACAACGATTAATTCTCAGTCGCCTTTGACCACCACAACTTTGGCGGCTCTCACCAGGCGGCCATTCAGGGTGTACCCGCGCTGCATCACGTCCATGACTGAATTCGGCTCGGCGTCCGGGTTTGGCACCATGGCCATGGCCTCGTGCAGTTGCGGATCAAAGGGCTCCCCCAGAGGATCCACTAGCGCTATGCCCGCTTTTTCCAAAATGCCAATAAAGAGTTTCAACGACAGGCCGATGCCTTCGGCCATGCTTTCCGCGTTGTCCGTGGCTTTGGCGGCGTCTTCGGCTTTTTCCAAGCTATCCACCACCGGCAACAGATCGCTCAACAATTTTTCCACCGCGAACTTGTGGGCGTTTTCCACGTCTCGTTGGGCTCGTCGCCGCACGTTTTCCATCTCGGCCATGGTTCGCAGCAACTGGTCTTTGAGTTTGGCAACCTCGTCGCCAGCGCTCTCGTCCTCAGACGCTTGCTCAACCTGATCTACTGGATCAGCGCCATCCGCCTGGTTTTCAGGCTGAGATTCATTTTCTGCCTGCTCGTCTGGCTTGGTCTTTGCTTCGTCTTGGGATTGAGCCTGTTCGTCTTTTTTTGCCGCCATCGCTTTTCTCCTGAACCCTTGCTGGCGCTATATGAGGATCACGCGCAGGAAAACAAGGGCCCATGCGCACAAAAAGCCAGTAACTGAGAAAGAGGCGGTTTTAGGCGGGATCGTCCGGCTTAAGCGCCATTGCGCATGGCGGCGCTGAGAACCTTAGCGGTGATATCCACCACGGGAATCACATCTTTATAGTCCATGCGGGTTGGCCCAATAACCCCCAGCACTCCGGCAAGCTCACCGTTCACCTGATAAGAGGAGGTCACTAAGGACATTTCTCCCAGCGGGCGATAACCGGATTCTTTGCCGATAAACAGCTGCACACCAGAGCTCTCCAGGCATTGATCCAGTAGCGTCAGCACCCTGCCCTTTTGAGAAATGGCGTCGAACAACGTCTTCACCACCGAGGTATCGGCAGTAAAGTCCAGCAACCGGCGCTCGCCGCTGACCAGCAGTTCCTGACCGTCACCGCTCTCGCCAGGCATGGCTTGGGCGGCCACATCCAAGGCACGCTGCATCAGTACATCCATTTGGTCTTTATCGTCGCGCATGCTGGTAATCAAATCATTGCGCACTTCCATCAGCGGACGTCCACCGAATTCCCGATTGATCATGTTGGCTGCCTGAGTCAGCTCAGCATCGGTAAATGGGGCGTCCACATGAATGACTCGGTTTTGGACCTCACGATCATCCAACACCAAGATCACCAGAATGCGGTGCTCGTCTAGGCGCAAAAATTCCACCTGACGCAAATTCACTTGGTTCTTACGCGGCGTGGACACCAGACAGGTCATTTGGGTGAATTGTGAGAGCATCTCCGAAGCCGTGGCCAGCAGCTCGCTGGGCGACATGTTGGGATTGAGTTCATGCTCCAGCTCTTCCACCCGCTCTTGTTGCCAAGGCTCAATGCTCAGCAGCGAATCCACAAAAAACCGTAGACCCAGCTGGGTGGGAATTTTGCCAGCGGAAGGGTGCGGCGAGCTGACCAGTCCCATGGCCTCCAGATCCCCCATGACGTTACGCACAGTGGCCGAGGAAACCTGGATTTGCGACAGCGATGCCAGCGCCTTAGAGGCTACCGGCGTACCGTCGGATATGTATTGCTCAACCAGCAGCTTCAGCAAGTGCTGAGCGCGTTGATCAACTGCTCCATCAAATGCAGGTGTCGTTCTTGGGTCAGACATGTGGACTTATCTTTCCATGACGTGGTGGCGTGGCAAAGGCTGTCATGTCCCCTTTTGCATGCCCCCTTTGATTGATGAATCGTGCGCCACAATTAAGCTTGGCACGGTCAGGATCTTATACCAGGACACGGCGCCTTCAACCTCCAAATCTTGGACGAAGCAGGGGATATTTCCTGCATCGACAGCACACTCAGACTCCGGTTAGATGATAGTCTTTTGTCATCACTGCCACGCACATCGCTAAAGCCCATGCTTAATCAACTGACCATCCGCAACTATGTCCTAGTGGACGAATTAGACATCAGCTTTCCAGCCGGGTTAACGGGCATTACCGGCGAGTCCGGCGCGGGCAAATCCATTCTGCTTGGGGCCCTAGGTCTGCTGATGGGCGACCGCGCCAAGGCGGACAGCGTGCGCCCGGGCGCGGACAAAGCAGACATCAGTGCCGAATTCGGCCTCCGGCCCGGTTCGCCAGTACACGCAAAACTCCATGCCGATGAGTTAATCGAAGAAGAAGACGACTCCTGCTTAGTGCGCCGAGTGGTAACAACCGAGGGCCGCTCCAGAGCATTTATTAACAACGTGCCGGTGACCTTGGGCTACCTCAAGGAAATTTCGGAACACTTGGTAGACATTCAAGATCAAAACCAGCACCAGCGTCTGGCGGATCGAAGCGTCCAGCGAGACATGCTGGATGAATTCGCAGAAACCAAGACCCTAGCCACCGAAGTAGCACAGCTATGGCACAGCTGGCGGACCAGCCAGCAAGAGATTCAGCGGCTGGAACAGCTCATCGCCACCCAGAATGACCGCAAAACCCTACTGGGTTATCAACTGGAGGAATTCGCGACCTTGGATATCGCCTCTGGCGAACTGGAAACTCTGGAAGCCGAGCATAAACGGCTGTCTCAGGCCCAGACGATTCTGAGCCAGTTAGCTCAGGTACAAAGCAGCCTGGAACAACTGGACGCGGTGCGCCAGGCCGCCAAGATTATCGAGAGCATTGATGACAACCACAGCTCGCTGGAAGCCGGCGTGGAAACTCTAAACTCGGCACTGTCTTTGGTGGACGATGCTGCACGAGACCTGCGGCACTATGAGGACCAAGTGGTGGTCGACCCTCAAGCGCTGGCAGACACTCAGGCGCGACTGGAACAGATCTACGATCTGGCGCGCAAACACAAAATTCAGCCCGAGCAACTGCACGAACACGCTGCGGCGCTGCAAGCCGAATTCGACGGCATCGCCGCAGATCGCGCAGCGTTAAACAGTCTCACCGTGGATGCCCAAACCCAGCGGGAAGCCTATCTAGCCCAAGGGAAAAAACTCTCCAGTGCTCGCCGCAAAAGCACCGACAGTTTCACCGCTGCCATTGATCAGCATATCCATGCTCTAGGAATCAAGGACGGCGCGATGAGCGTGGTGTTTCATGAGCAAGAAAGCGAATCTGGCCTCGAGCAGGCGGAGTTTTTTGTGCAGACCAACAAGCGGTTTGAGCCAGGGCCCCTCAATCGCATTGCCTCAGGGGGAGAGCAAACACGCATTAACCTAGCGATCCAAATCGTCGCCGCTCAGCGCAGTGAACTGCCTTGCTTGATTTTAGATGAGGCCGATGTGGGGGTGGGAGGCACCACTCAAGTCGCCGCGCGATCCCACAATCACATGTGCGTGAGCAAAAAAGGCGCGCAAACCCAGATCACGCCGCTGTCCCAAGACCAGCGCATCGAGGAGTTGGCGCGCATGCTGGCTGGCGCTGACGTCACCAAAAAAACCCGAGACTACGCCAAGACGTTATTGAGCGAAGCCAGTCGTGATGCCTAAGCCGCCAATTCAGCCCGTCTGTCCCAGATAACTGTTGGTGCTGAGCCGGGGAGCCATTACCATGGCGGCCATGAGATATCTTTACCTAGTCGTGTTAGCCCTCAGCGTTAGCGGTTGCAGCTTGTCCCAACTCAAACTGCCTGAACTGAAGATCCCCAGGGTTTATAAGTTGACCGTGCAGCAAGGCAACGTCATTACCCAGGAAATGATTGATCGGCTAGAACCGGGCATGACGCGCAGCCAAGTTGAATACGTCATGGGACGCCCGGTACTACAAGACCCCTTCAACGAAGACCAATGGGTCTATATCTATTCCATCGAAATCCCCGACTACCTTACGAGCGTGGTGAAACTCGTTCTGGACTTTGACGGCGATACGCTGACCAACATTTCTGGTGACTTTGCACCATCCAAAGCAGCGGCGGATAGCACGGCTAAAGAAGGCGGCAATGATACCTCTGCCTCCGGAGAAAGCCCGGAACAGAACGCCGAAGAAAGCGCAGAAGAGGATGCGGGTGCAAGCGCGG
>JAYOSS010000020.1:10406-22837 GCA_038139355.1 Gammaproteobacteria bacterium | reverse complement strand
CCGAGGTACCGCCAGCGATGGTGTAGCCACGGTGGTGGTAACGTCCAGAGGCGACGAACTCCGCCCAGGGCGGCGTTACTGGCTCGGCGCCGGTGTTGGACGAATCCTGTGGCAAGGCCAAGTGATCAACGATGCGAAACAGCAGCTCGTCCTGGGCTTGGACCAACTCACTGCCCTTGAGCTTTAACATGCTGGGCTCGGCGCCAATCTGCGCTCCGCTGTCCGCTTGAGTCAGAATGCGCAAACTGGTGGCTTCTAGCGCCTGCAGCCGAATTTCCAGCTCGCTGATTTCGCCTTGCACGCTCTCGGGCAACACCACACCTCTGGCGGCCTGTTCTGCCACGGCCTCTTTCACGACACCAAGCACCCGTTTGTTTTCCGCTACGCGGGAAACCATCAATCGCTCGTCCCCCAGCAGACTTTTGGCCACGGTCCAGCCCCGGTCCTCATCGCCTAAGCGCTGAGCTATGGGCACCCGAACGTCCTCGAAAAAAACCTGATTCCAAAGTCGCTTACCGTTGAAGGCATATAAAGGCTCTACGGCTACCCCAGGTGATGTGATGTCGAAGAGCAAAAAGCTGATGCCTTTTTGTTGCTGCACGTCTGGATTGGTTCGCACCAAACAGAAAATCCAGTCCGCCATCTCGGCCCCCGATGTCCAGATCTTAGAACCGTTAACCACATAGTCATCGCCGTCTTTTTCCGCCCGGGTCCGCACGCTGGCCAGATCAGAGCCCGCTTGGGGTTCTGAATATCCCTGACAGAACCACATATCCGCGTTCAGAATTTTTGGCAGCCAATCCGCCTGTTGTTCGGTGGTGCCAAACCTGATGATGGCTGGCCCGACCATGTTAAAACCGAAGCCAGAGAGCGCTGGGGCATGAGCGGCCCGGCAGGCCACATCAAAAATATGTCGCTGCACCAAGTTCCAGCCAGTACCACCGTGCTCCACGGGCCAGGCGGGTGCCGCCCAGCCTTTGGCGTTGAGTGTGCGAGTCCATTGGGTGAGTTCTTCCTTGGAGACGCTAGCGCCACGTTTGACTTTGGCAGCAACCTCCGGCGGCAGGTTGTCCGCCAAAAATGTTTCTACTTCTTCCTTGAAAACCCGTTGTTCTGGTGTCAAATCAAAACGCATCGATGCTCCCCATTAGCTAAAACGCTCCCCTTGGTGACCAAGTATCCCTGCATCGCCCAGATTCAGGCAAGATCAGGGCAAGATCCAGTCATGACCTGCTTAGCGGCCTTGGTAGACCGGCTCCCTTTTTTCTAAGAAGGCAGCGACACCTTCCTTGGAATCCTCGGTCCCACGCAGCCGGGTAATCTGTTCAATCGCCCAGCGCCCGGTGTCGCGCCAATCCGGTTCCGTGGTGCGGCGCAATCCAGCCTTCAAGGCCTGCACCGCCAGGGGCGGGTTGCGCGCTATTTTGGCGGCGATCTCTAACGCCGTTGGCATTAGCGATTCGTGGGGGACCGTTCGCCCCACCAAGCCAATGGCTTTGGCTTCATGGGCGTCGATCACGTCACCGGTAAAGAGCAGCTCTGCTGCACGTTCGCGCCCTACCAAGTGTGCTAGCCGACCTAGGCCTGGCGCATCGCAACACAGACCTCGAACCACAAACAGCTCGCCAAATTTGGCACGCTCGGAGGCAACCCGAATATCAGCCATCAGCGCCAGCTCCATCCCCCAACCCACCGCTGGCCCGTTCACCGCGGCGATAACCGGAATGTCCGTGTGCAGCAATGCGTCCGCGGCGGGCGTCAGGCCGCCCGTGGCTTTGGCCCGATCACGAAATTCCGCGGGTGCAGGCTCAGCGCTGCCCAAAATTTGTTTCATATCATCACCGGCGCAGAAAGCTTTGCCGCTACCGGTAATGACCAGCACTCTGGCTTCACTGCTACGCACGGTGTCTTCGATATCCGCGTATAGCTGATAGGTAAGCGAGTTCATGGCGTCAGGCCGGTTTAGGGTGAGTACCCCCACATGCTCGTTCACGTCGTAGATCAAATCACTCATCGGCGTAACCCTCCTATCTCCGATAGCTGAACCCTACACGACCCGGCAAAGCCCTGACCAGATCTTCACGGGGTTTTGACCCCGGCAGGTGGTAGTCTGACCCCATGCAAACCACCACTATTGAGATCAGCAAAGAGTATCTGCACTTTGCCGCCGCACATTTCACCCTGTTCAGTGACACGGAGCGAGAAAATCTGCATGGTCATAACTTTCAGGTGACGTTGGATGCGGAAGCCGCCATCGCCGAGGACGGCCTGACCTTTGACTACAACATTCTTAAGAAAGCGTTAAAGCAGATGTGTGATGACCTAGACGAACAGGTCATCATGCCAACCCAGTCGCCGCATCTGACCATCGAGTCCGACGATCAATACACCTACGCCGTGTTTAACGGCGAGCGCATTCCGTTCTTAGAGCGCGACCTGACCTTGCTCCCCGTCCGTAACGTCACTGTCGAAGAATTAGCCCATTATCTGCTGGATACGCTGATTCAGCGCGAAGAAATAAAGGCCCTAGACATACAGCACTTAGTGCTGCGCTGCGCCTCGGGTGAGGGCCAATGGGCCAGCGCCACTTGGTCTAGCCGAGGCTAGTTGCACGTTAAACGTTGACGGGCACAGGGGAACAACCATGAAATGTTTGATCATTACCGGTGCAAGTTCAGGAATCGGCCTTGCAACGGCAGAAGCCTTTGCTGCTGCTGGTTACGAGGTCATCAACTTATCTCGAAGACCCTGCGACTTGCCTGCCGCCTTCAACATCAACTGCGATTTAGCCGACCCGGACTCCTGGGACGGCGTCAACCAGTCCTTAGTCAGTCGAACCCAGGGATCACAGGAAATATGCATCGTGCACAACGCGGCGCATTTGGCCCACGACACGGTGCAAAACGCTCAGCCAGAGGATCTTCGCCGGACCTATGAAATCAATTTAATCGCACCCACCGTTTTAAATCGGGCGCTACTACCCGCCATGGGCCCTGGCTCCAGTATTTTGTATATCGGCTCAACCTTGGGTGAAAAAGCCGTGCCCGGCAGCTTTAGCTACGTGACGTCAAAGCACGCCACCATCGGCATGATGCGGGCGACCTGTCAGGACCTGGCAGGCACCGGCATTCACACGGTCTGCATCAACCCGGGCTTTACCGATACCGAAATGCTGCGGGACCACATTCCCGTGGACGTGATGCCTGATATCGCTGCCATGAGCACCTTTGGGCGCCTGATTGCCCCAGCGGAGATCGGTGAAGCGGTGCTCTTTGCCGCCCAGTCGCCAGTGCTCAACGGTTCTGTCATCAACGCGGATATGGGGCAGATTCAGCGCTAAGGTCACGGGGCTGTAACAGCGCTTCTTCCTCGGCTGCCTTGCGACTAAGTCGGCCCGGGCTTTAACGCCGCGCCCCTTGCGCAGGAACGGCCCACTAAGGCGCTCGCTAATGCGCTGTGTCCACAACAATGACAGGAGCGAACCCGCCCTCCTCGGTACGAAAGTTCGTTGTCTGACCGCGATACAACCTTGCTGCCAATAACATGGGCCGTGCGGCGTAGCTGAACACCCGCACGTCGTATTTCAAAAGGCTGGCTCTTTCTGTGGGCACCCGCCGCTCGCCAGGCAGGGATAGCTCCTGAGCAACATAGTCACCGGTCTCAATTTCTCGCCACACTCGCTGTGTGATTTTTGCGCCGCGATAGGCGGCTTTCGAGCCGTAGCCGCACGCGGGCTTAAAAAACAGCTGACGGCGCCGAGCCCAAAGCGCTTGTGCATTGGCTGGCGTCACAGCCACGGTATTGGGGATATTCGCAAGTGCATCAATATCGGCGGCGCTGCCCCCTAATTCCCTCAGCGCGCTGGCGTCCGTGAGCGTAATCAGATTGCGCTTATCCGCCAGCAGCGCGTGATGCTCCGGTGCCGGTGATACAACCGCAGCGCCGGACTCATGGGCCTGTCGCAGAACTTTATGCCCCGCCTGACTTAAGGAAAAGTCGGTGAGTCTGTTGTAAACCAAGTCTATCGGTTGGTCTGCCGCGTAGAGTTGACCATGGTCTAGGGATAACTGACGCGGATCGACGATGAGCGCTTCAATACCGTGTTCCCTCAGGCGCTGCTGGGCCAGCTGCATGTCTAGGTATAAAAACTCGCTTTCCGGGTTGTCGTCCACAATTGCCACCCGGCGCAAACGCTTGGCATCCCCAGTAGCACGGGACCACTCCTGGCGAAAGGATCTCACAACCCACTCAATCACTTGGTTTGGATCGGCCAGACCCAGGTAAGCGCCATTTTGTTCAGCATCTAACGCGGCCAATAAGGCATGCACCACAAAAGCGCCACCGGCGTTGGTATTGATCTCGATCAGCCGCGGACCATCCGCGCTGATGTGAAAGTCATAGCCGGTAAACAATCCCTGAGTGTGTAGACCCGGCACCCATTCAAAAGGCGCTCTTTGGGCTGCAAGACGTCGATAGCTGTCCAACCCGGCGATCCGTTCGATAGCGGCAATCTGACCCTGCATTTGCACAAAATCAGACTTCGCTAAAAATACCGTGGTCTCGGCGATCAGACTTTCCAGCTGGCTAGTATCGAAGCCAGGTGAAAGTGACTGCCGAATTTGACTACTGACGACTTGAGAGTCGATGTGGGCGCAGTGACAGGAGGCGTTGAGAGAAAGCAATCCTGGGTCATTGAGGGTTGGTGGGCAAAGACTCATCCCGCCACGCTCTCTTTGAGCGGGCCGCAAATTTCGGGACGATCCGCACAGCAGTCCTCCATCAAAAATCGCAATAGGCCTCGCATGGCTTGATAATTCGCAGCGTAGATCATCATTCGACCCGATCGCCTGACACGCACCAAATCGGCGTTTCCTAGCACTTGGAGTTGGGCTGAAGCCGTGGTTGCGCTAACTCCAGCAAAGCGAGCCAAAGCCCCGGCTGCCATACCCGCATCACCCGCCTTGATCAGCCGCCGCATCAATTTAAGGCGCCCTTCATGAGCGATAGCGGCTAGTTTATCGACGGCGTCTTGAGTGTTTTTCTTAGCCATAGACTGGGGCTCCAGAGTCAGGGACGGTCGTCCCACGTTAGACGCAAAATGCTACGACATTTCATGGAATAATTGAATATTGCATCACTTCATTTGCGTTTTGAAAATCCAGATACAAACGGGTTCAACCCGCCAAAACTGCCCACCCTGCTAACTGGCAAGAGAAGGGGCACCGAGTCGGACAAATCCAGTTCCACAACACCTATCTAGTCTACACAGGGTCAAGTTTGAACAGCTCAGACCAATGGTGACCGCGCGCCGAAGTTAAAATTTGTGGGCCAGTTCTCAGCCTATTCACGCCGCCAAAGGCGCGTTGGGATAGGCTAATCAGCACACAAACATTCAACAGCAAACAAACCACTCTCGGATTATTTGGCGTGCATGCCTCTTCATCTGAACCGCCTCTCGATGGACTGGCTAAGTCATCACTCTTGAGGCCACACCACGCAGGTGAATTTGCGCGGGTGCGATCAAGCATCCCGGGGCGAATCGCGCTGCTAAGAACCGGCAGTGACACAGTGGGAGACACTGGTTATGACAAATATGGCTCATTCCCTACATGGGGTTTTATTCGCCGTGGTACTGATGTCCGGGTGCGGGTTAAACGATCAAGAATTTGCTTTGCCACCGGGTGATGCACAGCGAGGAGAGGCGGCATTTTTGGAACTTCAGTGCAACTACTGTCACAGCGTAAAAGACAGCGTCAAGCGCCAACGGGAAGATGGTCATCCGCAAATTTACGTCACGCTGGGCGGCGAGAAAACTCGAGTCAAAACCTATGGAGAACTTGTGACCTCTATCATCAACCCGTCCCACAAACTAGCCAGGGGACCGGATTTCAGACACGTCGATGAGGACGGCGTATCCCGAATGCCGGTCTACAACGAAGTCATGACGGTTCAGCAACTGGTGGATATTACGACGTTCTTATCCAGCAAATATTCGGTATGGGCTCCAGAGTACCGAGTGGTTCCGCACCCATAGCCCCTGCATCGAAAAGCCCTGTGTCCATAGGACCTGTATCCATAGGTCCCTCATTCCCTCCGAGTAAGCCCCGCGGCTGACAATCCATTTCGCTCAAGAATGGCACGGCGCCTAAAGCCGTATTTCTGGCTGCAAAGTGAGAACCCTGCAACACTAGCCCCCTGAAAAGACAATTCCCCTGTTGAGAGACGCTCGTGACATTACAACCCATAGGTCAGATTGAACTGAAGACAGATCCGGTTTTACTCCAACCCTTTAGCGACATTCATGTGGAACCTCTGCGCCTGGCCTGCGAAGCCGACCAAGACATCTGGGATATCTATCCGGTGAGTATGCTGGGCGAGCACTTTGATCCTTCTCTGGCAGAGATCAGATCCGCGAACAACCGACCGCTATTTGCGGTGATCGAAAGTACCACTAACCAAGTGGTCGGTATAACCAGTTACATTAACCCTGACCCAGAGGGCGTTGTGGAGATTGGCGGCACCTACATCAGCCCAGCGGTCAGAGGCAGCGGATTTAATCGGGGGATGAAGAAGCTCATGCTGGACCACGCCTTCGCTTGCGGATATCGTAAAGTGGAATTTCGGGTGGACACCCGGAATGCTCGATCCATGGCAGCGATGCTAAAACTTGGGGCAAAAAGAGAAGGAATCTTGCGGCAAAATCGCGTCACTTGGACCGGCTATATTCGCGACACCGCGGTGTTTGGCTTACTCGAAGAAGAATGGTTGCAAAATCAGCAAGATAACGTCGCTCAAAAGCCCTAGCTCCATTAGTTCGTCGCTTCCTGATTTTTCTCAAGGCCTAACCATGGACGTAAATAATGTACGGCTAGGTAAATCGGCCCGGTATCTAAGGCGGCCACCAGCAACTTAAACACGTAGCCCGAAGCGATAAACACCATGAGCTGGGGCCAAATTGGCTCATCGGCGTTCACCGGCAACGCGGCGGCGTAGAAGTGTGTAACCAATATTACCGCCGTGGTATCGACGATTTGGCTCACCATGGTAGAGGCGTTGTTGCGCAGCCATAAATGCTTACCGTTGGTCAGGCGCTTCCAAAAGTGAAACAGACGCACATCGCAAAGTTGCGCTGCCAGATAGGCCACCATGGACGCGGCGACCGCACCAAAGGCAAGCTCGCGGATTTCAAAAAACGCAGGTTCTCGCCCAGCGGCATCTAACAGTGGCTGACCATTGGCGTCCAGATCAAACCCGGGCAGTACGCCGCCAATCCAAAGCAAAAAAATGACCCAGGCATTGAGCAGAACGCCCATCCACACCATGTCTCGGGCTTTCTTTTCGCCATACAGCTCGCTGATGAGGTCCGTGCAGATGAAGGTTACAGGATAGGGCAGTACCCCAATAGCCACCACCATGGGAATGGTGACACCAAACACATCGAAGGACAGATCCAGAAAACGGCTGATACCGAGGATGTTGAGCATGGCCAAGGTGCCAAGAAACATCCCAGATAAAATCAGAAACAGTCTCTGACGTCGCCGTTCGTAAACTTCTGGAGTGACGGTCATGAGGATTTCCTTTGCCGGGCTGAGAGACCTCAGCCCGTGGTTTCACCCTGGGGCTATCGCGGTTGGCTGAGCCACTGTTGGTTAACGCAGTTGTCCAACATACCCGTGTCCAGATATTTGACGATCACCTCGCCACCTTTGTAGCGCATGTCGTGGACGCTCTCTGGCGTGAAGAAAGCCGAATGCGGCGTGATCAGCAATCGATGGTCGATCCACTCTTCATCTGCTGCCCAGGCCTTAATCAGCGGATGCTCGGGGTTCGCTGGCTCTTCAGGCAACACATCCAGACCCGCCGCTTGTACATGGTCTGCGCGCATGGCTTCGTACAATCCGTCTAGGTCGATGATGGGGCCCCGAGCGGTATTGACCAGAATCAAGCCCGGCTTGGAATGGGACAACACCTCAGCATTGATCAGTTTTTCCGTGGCGGCAGAAAGCGGCAGGTGCAAGCTGACCACATCGCATTGCCCAAACAACTCTTCTAACGAGTGGACCCGGCGAATGCCAACTGCCAACTCAGCGCCATTTTCGCGATAGGGGTCATACATGACCACATCCATGCCAAACGCTTTGGCGCGCAGCGCCGCCGCGGTACCAATTCGGCCCAGACCAACAATGCCAAAGGTGCAGGCAGAAAGGCGTTTGCCGTAAGGATTCAACGCCGGACGCCACAGACCATTAGGGTCTTTCTTTAGTTCCCGGGTATGAAAAGTGATGCCTTTCATCAAGGACAGCATCAGAGCCATGGCGTGATCGGCGACTTCCTGGGTGCCGTAGTCCGGTACGTTGCACAGAGGAATCCCCATTTCCGCCCAGGCTTTGCCGTCAATGTTGTCGAACCCCACCTTGGGGGTAACGAAGATTCGGCACTTGGTCATTTTCTGCCGAAACTCTTCTGGAATGTCGTTGACGCTGACTACGGCGTCGCAGTTTGCCCACTGCTCATCGGTGACATCCGTATAACGCTCGCTAAATTCTGCGCTGTGCCCTCCTACACTGGACTCTTCAATATGACGTCCATCCGGCCAACGCATGGCGGGCCATAAAATTCGATAACTCATAGTTCTCCCCTCAGATAAAGCTCGGCAAAACCGAGACCGGTGATATTACGTCCTTGTAGGCACTTTTTCGACGTTACTTTTTTCCTGCCGGCCTTGGCAGATCGCACCGCTAGATCACCAGAACGCCTCACGCTGTCGGACCTCGGGCTGGGTAGCCCAACCTACCCGGCAAGCTATGCGGACGAGCAAGTCTCGGCAAGCAGGGCTAAGCTGGCCCGCAGTCTGTCGTCTGGCAATCCGGCTAGGCGCAGGCGAGTCACTACCAAGTGAGTCATGCCTAGGGTTTCCTGATAGCGAGCAATCCCATCTCTGACAAATGCTGGATCACCAATCAAGGTCCAATCATTCACGGTTTCGCCAGATTGCAGGCGCGTATTGTCCACCTCATCACTCATGCGCTGCCGCAACGCGGCTACCTCAGCGGCGTCGCGACTGACATAGACCGTCCGCATCAGCGGTACAACTGACGCTGGCTGGACGCCCTCATCAAGGGACGCTTGCCGATGCTGGGCATAGTTGTCGGCCAGGGTCTGCAGACTTTCCATGGGGGATGACAGGTACGGCAGTCCCATGCGTCCGGCTTGGGCCAAAGCCTTGGGGCCAAAGGCCGCCACCCAAATTGGCGGGTGGGGCTGCTGTACTGGGCGCGGATGCACTGCTACCGCGTGTTCCGGGTCGCCATCCAACGAGATCGCCTCCCCAGCCCAAGCTTTTTGCATCAGATCTAAGGTCCACGCAAATATTCGCCGTTTTTCCGCAACGGGCACATGAAACGCACGCAGCATTTCTGGCGCGTAACCACGACCAACGCCTAGGAGGACGCGGCCGTCACTCAGTTGGTCCAGCACCGCTACCTGTTCCGCCGCCTGTAGCGGGTTACGCAGAGTCAGCAGATAAGAAGTGGTAGCCAACTTAATGGTCCGAGTTGCGGTAGCAGCACTGGCTAGCAACATAAGGGGATCTGGCAGCGCCCCTTCGCCAAAGTGATTTTCTGGCAGCCAGAACGATTGATAGCCGTGAGCCTCGGCGAAAGCCGCCTGCTCACCAATGCTCGCCGCTGAAGGCGGGTTGAGTTGCCAAGGGGTCACCCCAAGATGCACGGTCATAAAATGTCCCGCTGCTGCACGACCAGCATGGCCACCATGGTGGCCTGCAAGGCGCTGAGATGTCGGGCGAAGGCAAAATCCTGATACAAAGGGTCATCCTCCAGCAGCAGACACCGCAAGGGGGAGTCACTGTCATCGCCGCACTGGAACTCCACACGTTCACCGAATTTATTGCCGGCCGCGCCATATTCGCCGAAAGCCTGCTCGCCATCGTCGCCCAGACCGGGATTTGCCGGTTGCCAAAACGCCGTCCATTGAGCCGGCATGCCGTCGATCTCTTGGCTTACTGCCATGATCGTTTGCCGGGCACTGTCAAAGAGCAGTTGCGACAGCGCCTTTTCTGTTTGCGCATCAAGCTGTTGGTACTGGGCAAGCACCGACTCGCAGATACCCGTCGCGGCGCTTTCCAGTCGCGCCTCATCTACAGGATAACGATCGAAACGGTCTTGCAGCGAGAACGACCACCAGCGACCGGTATATACGGGCACCACCCGTGATGGCGTGGACACATCTTGGAGGTAGCTCAGCACGTCACCCAGGGCCTGCAGCCGTTCACGTTTTGCCGTCTCCCCAGTTAATTGCTCTGTGGTGTCATGAAAGCGGGCGTTAAATCGGGTATCGAACATTCCCCACAAAGGCTGACTGGAATGCTGTGACACATCTAGGTAGTTCCAACGGAACATACGCCCAAAGAAATTCCCCTTGGCCCTGGCAACGTTGGCTCGTACCACGTAGCGCATATCCAAAGCTGACAGCGTACCCACAGATAAAGCAGCATCGGCTTCTACCCACTGGGCACTGCACCGGCTGGCTTGTTTCGCCGCCAAGAACGTGAGCTGCTGATGCAGCTCTGGCTGGTAGGATTGAACTGTGCTGCTAGCCAGCAGCGCAGCAATAAGGAGGACGTTCCTCCAAAGCATGCACTTCTTCATCGGTTATCAGCTCGTTCAGTAAGTGGGCAATGGATTTGTCCAGGCCAGGCCAAATCACATCCGGGACCAGTTGCGCGGCGGGCTTGAGCACAAACAACCGGTCAACGGCACGGGGGTGAGGCAAGGTAAATACGTCGGTATCCCGGGTTTGCTCATCAAACAGCAGCAGATCTAGATCCAATTCTCTGGGGGCGTTTCGCTGGTATTTCTCAGCCCGCCCAAAATCTCGCTCAATGGTTTTCAACGCCTGCAACAACTCATCGGGCGTTAACCCAGCCCGAGCATCAAAGGTCACCGCGGCATTAACAAAGTCACCGGATCCCGGCGGGCAATTTACCGGCGAAGTTCGAAAAAGCTGGGAGCTGCGCAGGGTATTGGGCTCCGCAAAAGACACCAGCGCCTCAATGGCCGCAACGACAATGTCCGTTGACTCACCCTGATTGGATCCAAGCCCCACTAACACCATGGCTTTGTTGTTCCTGTTCTATCCGCCGAGCCACATGGTAGCACTGTGAATCGGCACTGGGGCCGAATTCCGACGCCGAGTGTCATCGACTAAGATCAATTTGGTAGTAATCACCAGCGGCCTTTGGCACCATCGAGCTAGCCGCAAACCTGCGGATCTTGGAACAGCTACCGGGGGACAACGAATGAAAGCTGCCGTACTCAGAGAAATCAACAAGCCGTTAGAAATAGAGGATGTGCAACATGGCAAACCCGGACCGCGAGAGGTTCTGGTGCGTACTGCCGCCGCTGGTGTCTGCCACTCGGACCTGCACTTCCAGGACGGTTCCTACCCTTACATGCTGCCCGCGATTTTGGGCCATGAGTCTGCTGGCATCGTTGAAGCCGTCGGTTCCGACGTAACTTACGTCAAACCTGGCGATCACGTCATCACCTGCTTATCTGCTTTTTGTGGCCATTGCGAACCCTGTCTGACCGGGCGCATGTCCTTGTGCAGCGAGCCTGAACTGCAGCGCGGTGAAGACGAGCCCAGCCGACTGGCCAAGGGCGATGAAAAAATCGCGCAGTTTTTGAATTTGTCGTCGTTCGCTGAATACATGCTCGTTCACGAACATACCGTGGCCAAAATCCGCGAAGATATGCCCCTAGATATTGCCGCGCTGATCGGCTGCGGCGTCACCACCGGCGTTGGCGCAGTGATCCATACCGCCAAGGTTGAGCCGGGCAGCACCGTTGCGGTTATCGGTTGTGGCGGGGTCGGTCTTTCGGCCATCAATGGCGCGGCCCTGGCTGGCGCCTCCCGCATCATCGCCGTGGACATGGTACCCAGCAAACTGGAACTTGCGCGCAAATTCGGCGCTACCGACGTGGTTAACGCTGGCGAATGCGATCCCGTTGAAGCTATCCGCGAGCTCACCTCCGGCGGCGTGCACTATTCTTTTGAAGCCATTGGTTTGGCGGCCACTGCCCAGCAGGCCTTCAAGATGCTGCGCTTTGGCGGCACGGCCACCATCATCGGCATGATTCCCGTTGGCACCATGGTCGAACTGCATGGCCCGGAATTCCTCATGGAGCGCAAAATGCAGGGATCCAACATGGGTTCCAATCGCTTCCGCGTGGATATGCCACGTTTTGTCGAACTGTACTTACAGGGCCGTTTGCATTTGGACGACTTGATCTCCAAGCGCATACGCCTCGAGGACATCAACAAGGGCATGGACGAACTGCGCACCGGCGAGGTAGCTCGCAGCGTCATTATGTTTGACCAGTAACGACCCCTTCCCGTTTTAGATTCGTTTT
>JAYOSS010000020.1:0-10306 GCA_038139355.1 Gammaproteobacteria bacterium | reverse complement strand
CGTTTTAGATTCGTTTTTGATCCGTTAGTGAGTGCTCCTGCTCACTAACGGATCACCACGTAATAGAAGCGGCCATTACGGAAGATTCTCAGCAGTAACTGCCGCGCATCACGGCGTATGGCGTCGCGCAGCGTCGCAATGTCCTGTATCGCAATGCGATTAGCACCCACGATCACATCCCCAGCTCGCAAACCAAAGGCATAGGCCGGACTGGCATCGTCCACAGCGGTTGTTACCACCCCTGCCCCGGGCATGGATTCTTCGTCCCCTCGCAGGTTCTGCAGTTCCACCCCACGCAGTCGTGGCGTGAGGCTTCTGCCCTCAATGGCCTGCTGTTGGTCAGCAACGATGCGCAGCAAGGTTTGGGATTTTTCGCCCTGTCGGACAAAGTGCACTGCAATTTCATCACCGATGAACATGGTGGCTGCCCGGGCAGAAAAATCCGCGACACTTTCAATGGGACTTGCGCCCATTTTTACGATGACATCACCGGGCTCGAGACCTGCTTGTTGGGCAGAACTGCCCTCCAGCACGTCCACAATCACCACGCCCTGAGGGGTTCCCTCGGGAGACACCACGCCAAAAGCTTTGGCCAATTCTCGATTCAGGGGCTGGACGATAGCGCCAACAAAGCCTCGATTAACTTCGCCTTTGGCAATCAACTGGGCGGTAACGGCGCTCACCATGTTTGCAGGTATGGCAAATCCAATACCGATATTGCCCCCCGAGGGCGCAAATATGGCAGTATTGATCCCCACCAGGCGGCCACCCAGATCCACTAGCGCACCGCCAGAATTACCGGGGTTAATCGGCGCATCGGTCTGGATAAAGTCCTCATAGCCTTCGATACCCAAGCCACTGCGCCCTAAGGCGCTGACGATGCCTGAAGTGACGGTTTGATTCAGACCGAAGGGGTTGCCAATGGCGACCACAAAATCCCCCACGCGCAGTTTGGCGCTATCGGCATACTCAATCGCCTGCAAGCCATCTGCTTGCACTTGCAGCAAGGCCAGATCCACTTCTGGATCGGCGCCGATCAATGTGGCTTCTAGGGTACGACCATCGGAAAGACCGATACTGATTTCATCAGCGTTTTTCACCACATGGGCATTGGTCACGATGTAACCCTGCCTCGCATCAATCACCACGCCGGAGCCCGCACTTTGTGTGCGTCGATAGCGCTGTCGGCGCTCTGGCACGTTAAAAAAACGACGAAAAAACGGATCCTCCAAAAGCCTATTGCTCTCGCGCACTAATGACCGCGTCGCGATGTTGACGACAGCCGGATTCACCCGCTCCAACATGTCCGCCAGGCTTGGCAACGGTTGGGGCCGACCACCCGGGTCGTTGGACGGTATCTCGCTAGGGAAAACCACCGGCGTGGCTGCAAACTCCGCTGGCTGGGCCAAGACTGGGGTATTGAGCAACCCAGCGACGACGAGCGCCAATCTGACCAATCGGCCCGACAGCATTGAACAAGTAGCAGATACCATGAATGGCCCTCCCCTATTGTTGCGTCACGCCTTGCTGGTCAGGCGTCAAGTCCCGATAGGCAGCGAGTGACGGTCCGGCGCTGGCGCTCACCACAATGACCAATGCCACCAGGGACACGACCAGCCCACCCAGATAGGAATAAGTATAGGTAGCGCCACCGGTGGCATCAAAAATCATGCCCATGGTGTAGGGCCCAACGGCCAGCCCCAGAACGCTGATGGCATTGGCCCGGGCAAAGACCCGAGCATAAATTTGCGTGGGATAAACCTCGGCCAGCCACAGGGGTTGGGTCATCAGCAAATTACCCACGCTAAGACCAAATAGACCCGCCGCCATTACTGCAAAGGTGCCGCTAGTAGCAAAAGCGATACAGGTCAAACCTAACGCTTGCAGCGTGAGGTTACCTAGCGCAAACCAGCGAATGGGAATACGCGACACCAGCCAGCCGCCTAAAAATCGACCGCTAATACTACAAATGGATAATGCCTGCACCGCATAAGCCGCGGTCTGAAAGTCCGCAATCAGCGTTACCCGGCTGTACAAATGCGCGATGCCGCCCACCTGAGCCGCCATGATGAGTACATAGGCAATGGCCATAAGCACATAGAAACGACTGTTTACCGCGGATTTCATCAACGCGGCATTGTCCAAGGTAGCCTGGGCCGATGGCGCAACTTGCGTACCCGGCGCCTGGCGAATAAGCAGGGACAGGGGCACCAGCACCACAACCAACAGAGTGCCCAGCATCGGCATGGTAGTGGCAACACCTTGGGTACTGAGCAACCAAGCTGAAACCGGGGTAAGGACCACGCCCCCCAAAGACAGCCCCGTAGACGCCAACGCTAATGCCATCGATCGCTGAGGACCGGGAAACCACTGGGTAATCAGGGTCGTGGCAATGACAATGGACACCCCGGCATTGCCAATACCAAAAATCGTGAACAGCAAATAAACATGCCAAACTTGCGTGGCCTGACCCACGTTGCCTAGGGCCAAGCCGCAAATCAGCGCTCCGGTAATCATGATGGTGCGCACGTGGAATCGACTGAGCAGGGTTGCGACATATAAACCCGCAATACCACCCACAACAAAAAACAAGCTCACGGCAAAGGAGATCTGCGCCACTGGCGCAGCCAGCTCCGCAGAAAGTCGGTTGATGTAAACCGACATATTGTAAAAACCCAGTCCAGAACTGACGGTTTGCACAAGCAGCATGACTGCCACGATGACCCAGCCATAGCGTTGCGCCGTGACGGCAGTAGGTGTTTCTTGGGCCATGATTTTATCCAGTCAATCAGCGAGTACCGATCTGCCCTAAGCAGACCAGCTCGCCACTATAAAATCCGACCCGGCAAAGGTCTATGCAACATTCGAACTGGGGAAACCAGGGCTGTGCCCTTGGAGGGGAAATTCCTCCCGGAATCGTCAGTCGTCTAGGTAACCATTGAGTCGCAGGGCCTCGATCAGCCCCACTAAAATGAGATCTGGCACAACGTGATCAAACAGAGCTTCTCGGTGAAACAAATTGGAAAAACCGCCTGTCGCGATCACCAAGGGGGGCTCATCAGGAAAGGCTTCAGCGGTGATGCGAGACACCAGTTCCCTCACCATCCCCACATTGCTCCAGTAAAGACCGCTTTGAATGCTCTCGGTGGTGGTTTTGCCAATGGCCGTGCGCGTGGGCTTGATCTCCACCGACGGCAGCTTTGCGGTTTTAGCCTCTAGCGCCTCCATGGCCAAACGTATTCCAGGCATGATGTTGCCGCCCAGAAATACCCGGTCTTTGGTGATGGCGCACACCGTGGTCGCAGTGCCAAAGTCCACCACGATCAAATTTCGATCCGGATGCAATTTGATCGCACCCATGGCATCCGCGATGCGATCGCTGCCCACCTCTTTCGGGTCCTTGTAGGCAATTTTTAGCCCGGTCTTTAATCCAGGCCGCAAAATCATGGGTTCGATACCAAAGTACTTTTGGCAGCAGGCACGCAGGGTGTAGTTCAGCTCTGGAACCACCGACGAAATGGCCACGGTTTTCAGTGCCTCGGGATCAATACCGTTTTCTCGCAGGGCACCACGCAAAAACACGCCAATCTCATCGGACGTACCGCGCCCCGTTGAGGCATAGCGAAACTGACTGACCAGCTGTTGATCCGCAAAGACACCGCAATAGATCTGGCTGTTGCCCACATCTAGAACCAAAATCATGAGACTTTCTCCCTGAGCTCCACCTCGGAACTATCCACTTGCACAGACGCAGAGGCATACGTAGGCACATTGTCGATTAACCTGACCGCTTGGGCGCCTGTGCCCACCACCACCGCTGCACAGCGGCGGTCGCCCACAGTGTCCACATAGGCCACATCAAAACCGGCCTGAGTAAGACTTTCATGTGCTTCGCTGTCTGAAGCCGCCGCCGCCAAGAGCACGTTAAACCGACCCGCCAACTGTCGACCTTCGGGGCTTAACAAGCGGTTGCGTGAGGACATGGCCAAGCCGTCACTCTCGCGCAGGATGTCACAGCCCAGAATTTGCGTGGGCATGAAAAACGTCGCGCACATATCGCGAATCAAGAGGTATTGCTGATAATCCTTGAGCCCAAAATAAGCTCTGTCCGCGCGCACCAGATTGAGCAGCTTCATGACTACCGTCAGCACACCGGTAAAGTGCCCTGGCCGGTCGGTGCCGCAAAGCCGCATAGAAAATTCTTGCTCAGTCAGCTGAAACCGAAAATCGTCGACGTACATCTGGGCATAGTCTGGCAGCAACACCACGTCCACACCGGCATCCTTGGCCTGAGCCAAATCCGCCTCTAACGTACTGGGGTATTTCGCCAAATCTGCGGGATCGTTGAACTGGGTGGCATTTACATAAATGGACAAAACCGTCGTGTCATTCTCGGCGACGCTGCGCTGCAACAGCGACAGATGCCCGGCATGCAAAGCACCCATGGTGGGCACAAACCCAATACTGGCATCTAGACACTGCCGCTGCTGTTGCCAGTCGGCCATGCAGTGAATGATCTTCACCGATAAATCTCTTCGCAGTTCGGAAATTCGCCAGCGGTCACATCTCGATGGAAGGCATTTACGGCGCCGCTTAACTGGGCATGACCGTCCAGATAATGACGCAAAAACTTAGGCTTAAAGCCTGGCTGCATACCGAGCATGTCTTGGAGCACCAACACTTGCCCATCCGTGTATACCCCAGCGCCAATACCAATGGTGGGAATATCCAAGCTGCGTGTAATTTGTCTGCCCAGAGTTTGTGGCACACATTCCAGCACCAAGGCAAAACAACCGGCGTCTTGCAGGGCTAGAGCATCCCGGTAGATTTTTTCTGCATCGGATTCGGTGCGACCTTGGACTTTGTGTCCTCCTAGTCCCTCTACCGATTGCGGCGTTAGGCCTAGGTGGCCCATCACCGGCACCCCGGACTCCACCACATGAGCGATGGTATCCAGCTGGCCAGTCGCGCCTTCAATTTTGATGGCATTGCTGCCCGCCTGCATTAGCTCCGCTACCGCATCCAGCACCTCATTGCGCTCGCGCCGGGCCGCCAAAAACGGCATATCCCCAACGATGAATTTGTCTGGAGCACCGCGCCGCACGGCAGCAACATGGGTGGCCATCATGGGTACCGTGGCATGCACAGTGCTGGTGTAGCCATGCATCACCATGGCCAGGCTATCCCCCACCAAAAGCGTATCGAGATCGGTATCGTTGAGTAGTTGGGCAGACCAGTAGTCGTAGCAGGTCACCATGGAAATTTTTTCCGACGCGGCCTTGCGACGATGGAAATCGTGAATATTCATTTGCTTCTCCGGTACCTGTCCTGATTCTTGGCCCGTTGCGCGCCGAGAAGTCCCATTGGGCGGATCAAGTCCTATTATTTTTTGTGTTGAGAAAACCTGGTTTTCTCGCCCCTCTGTTGCCATTTCATCAGCTAGGCCCAGAGGCCCGGTCATGGTCTGGCGTTTCGCTCTATTTTTTGGTTTGCGTCTCGTTCGCCGGGCAATAAACCCTGTCGATGCGAGCGCGGGGCAACGGTAATCCAAGACCGCTAAAAAAATCAACGAGGAAAAACAAAAAGAGCAAGGGCTAACAGCCCTCTTAGGATCTTCGTCGAAACTGGGTATACCCAAGCTGGCTTATCTTGATGTGCATTGGCTCAAAGCCAATGCGGGGGTGGATCAGGCGCTAAGCTTAGCGACCGCGCGTTTGCTGAGCACCTTGACCAGGTGAGCGCGATACTCCGCCGAAGCGTGCACGTCGCTATTGAAGCCCGCATCTGGCACATCGACGCCATCGACGGCGGCTTCGGTGAAAGATTCGCTAAGCGCATCTTCCAACGCGCAGGCGCGGAAGGCACAGGGACCAGCCCCGGTCACGCCAACCCGAATACCGTTGGCGTGTTCCGCCACCAGCACCCCGACTACCGCATAACCAGAAGCCGGATGCCGAAACTTCTGATAGGTGGCCCGGCGCGGTATGGCGAAATCGATGGCCACCACAATATCGTCAGCGGCTAGCGCCGTTTCAAACAAGTCGAGGAAAAAACTATCGCCGGAGATTTGCCGGTCTTGGGTATGCACAGTGGCCTGCAACGCCAGCAAGGCCGCGGGCAGATCAGCGGCGGGATCGCTATTGGCAACAGATCCGCCTAACGTGCCGCGATTGCGAACCTGGTTATCACCAATGGCGCCGGCCACCTGAGCCAGCACCGGTAAATGCTGCTGAATCAACGCGTGCTTGGCCACCTCGTTATGACAGCTCAGCGCACCCACTCGAATGCTGTCTCCGGCTGGGCCCTGAACCCGCTCGATACCGCGCAGCTCAGCCACGGCGGACAGGTCTATCAAATCCGAGGGGGCGGCCAGGCGCTGCTTCATACTTGGAATTAACGTCATGCCGCCGCTGAGGTACATGGGATCTTCCGCATTCGCGAACAGATCTCGAGCAGCTGTCAGGCTATCGGGTCGGTGATAATCAAAAGCGTACACGGTGCTATCCCTCCACCCGGTCGGTATTGGCCGCGGTTTGCGGGGCCGATTGTGACCCGTCGGCGCGTAACACCGCACCACCCTTTGCCACCGCCGCCACAATATTCTGATAACCCGTGCAGCGGCATAAATTGCCTTCCAGGCCTTGCCGAATGCTCTCAGGCTCCAACGACGAGCCCTGCTGGACCAAGTCAATGGCCTGCATGATCATCCCTGGCGTGCAAAATCCGCACTGCAGGGCGTGACACTCACGAAAGGCATCCTGCATGGGGTGCAGCGCGTCTGTGGAGCCAATGCCCTCAATGGTCACCACCTCTGCGCCTTGGGCCTGCACTGCTAGCACCGCACAAGACTTCACTGCCCGGCCATCCAGATGCACGGTACAGGCACCGCATTGGGAGGTGTCACAACCCACATGGGTGCCGGTCAAACCCAATTTGTCTCGCAGCAAGTTAACCAGCAAGGTGTTCGCTGGCACGTCTAGGTCCTGAACCTGTCCGTTTACGGTCATCGTAAGTTTCATGGATTGACGCTCCTCACGGTGCGCCTAAAGCGCTAAAACCATGGCGGTAATTAACACCACAAAGGCGGTTACCCAGATAAAGCCTAGGCCATCTTGGGCACGCTCTTGTGGACTTTCTGCTGCGGGCTTGTCTGCATCGGTAGGGGCTTGCTGCCCTGATGGTGCTTCCCAGCTTTGTTCATCTTGCATGCTTATTCCTGTGGCGAAGGTGTTACTGAAGGCGGCAAAAAAATCGTCTGCCATTTTGGCCGCTGCACCGTCAACGAGCCGTGAGCCAATTTGCGCCAGTTTACCGCCAACGGAAGCCTGCACTTGATAGGTCAGCAGGGTCGCGGCGGTTTGGCCTTCATCACTCACCTCCGCCAATTGCACTCGAGCCTCGCCCTTGGCGACCCCTGCACCCCCTTTCACCTCGCCGCTCAGGGTGTAGCTGTGGGGTTCCTGCACATCACTCAGCGCAATCGCCGCCTTAAATACCGCATTCACCGGACCCACCTTGGCCCGCACCGACGCCTGCAAATTGGCTTCGTCGATCTGCTCAATACTCTCACATCCAGGAATACTGGCGCGCAGCACCTCGGGATCGTTCAGGGCCTGCCAAACCGCTTGAATCTCAGCGCCAATCCTATATTCACCTTGCTGCTGCACGTACGTCTTACCTCGGGTCTGTGTTGCCGACTACTATACGGGTTCGCCAAGGGCGGCGGCGCGTTCTAATCGGTTCGTCTCATCGTCGGCCAAGTATCGGCAGGCCAACAACAGCGCCACAGCGCTTAAACCAAAGGCAGCCAGACCCCAGGACATCGCCGATTGCAGGGCTGTGGCACTATCTACCCCGGCGCGGAAGTACAGGTCACTGAACTGACCGATCAAAAATGGTCCCAAGGCCAGACCGACAAAGGTATTCATAAGCAAGTAATAAGCCGAAGCCGTTGCGCGCATGCGCGGCATCACCAAGTCATTAACGGTGCTGGCCGCGCAGCCAATCCAAGCCGGTGAAATAACGCTGAACAAGAAACTGTAGATATAGGCCATCATCACGCTGTCGGTATACAAAAAGCCCAACGCCAGAGGGATCGCTAACACGGGGATCGCCAAGCCCACGTAGAGTCTGGCGTTGGCGGTTTTGCTGCGAAAATAATCCGCCACCACGCCACCCAGCACGATGCCGATAAAGCCACCTACCGCAGAACCCAGCCCAAGGTAGAGTCCAGCATCGGCAATGGATTCGCCGTGGAAGCGCTGCATAAACGGCGCCGACCAAAAACCGATGCCATAGGTCACAAAGGAAATCGCTGGGAAACCCACCGTCGATGCCAGAAAGGCCTTGGATTTGAACATCATGCCGTAGCAGGCTGGATCCGTGAGCTTCTGATAATGGATCCAGGTCACGGTGATGTAGACGCCGATGCCCAAGGCGATCCACTGCAATAGTGTCGGCATCGCCACATACAAGCCCACAAAAAGAGCGGCCACAATAGCCCCGGTAAGCAGGTTCATGAGTACCGCTCGAGTGCCGCCAGCGGCGTATAGCGCAAAGAGCGAAAAGCCGGGCAGTACGCTCATAAAAGAACTGGTTGTGGCTTTAAACGGATGTGGGTGCACGGGAGTGACTAAACCTTCTGAGGCTCCGCGAATGGGCTCACGCAACGTCCATACCCAAAAAGCCATTAGGATGCCGGGTAAGCCCACTGCCAGAAAGGCTGCCTGCCAAGCCTTGATGCCCAAAGGCGCCAGCGTCGGATCGGGATACCAGGAATGCCAGGCCGCGACGATGGCGCCACCCAAAAACAAACCGATACCCGCCCCCAGATAAATGCCGCTGGAGTAGATGGCCAATACCGTGGCTCGCACCTTGGGCGAGAAATAATCGGAAATCATGGAGAACGCCGCCGGAGTGGCGCTGGCCTCACCAATGCCTACGCCGAAGCGACATACCGCCAGCTGACCGAAATTCTGGGAAAAACCCGATAGCGCGGTCATGGCGCTCCAAAACGACAAGCCGATGGAGATGAGTTTTTTGCGGTTCCAAACATCCGCCAAGCGTCCCAACGGAATACCAAATACCGCGTAGAAAACAGCAAAGGCGGTGCCATAGAGGAAACCAATTTCTGCGTCGCCAATCCCCAGATCGAGCTTAATTTCTTCGGCCAAAATCGACAGAATTTGGCGATCTACGAAATTGAAAATATAGACAATAATCAGAACGAACAGCACGTAGCGGCCATAGTTGGGGCCGCCTACTTGCTCAATGGGTGTCGGTGACTGCTGCGCATCCCCAATGTGTGTTTGAACCTCGTCGGCGTTGCCTTGATGCGTATCAGTCAAGCAAATTCTCCCCATTCCAGCGCTCCTTCATCACAAAGTCTGCAACCGGTTTACGTGTAAGTTTGGTCAATTGCTTGACCGGTTGTCCCAGTGGAATCATGGCCGCAAAGGCCATTTCGTCCGGCACGCCAAAGTAATCTTTGACCTGAGGTTCGGCGCCCGCCACGAAGGTGGTCAAGGTCCCGCCCAAGCCTTCATTGCGTGCCGCCAGCAAAATATTCCAAACAAAGGGGTAAATCGAAGCGCCGGAAATCACCCCTACCCGATCCAGCTCGCTATCGAATGAGGCCACCACCGACAGGTCCACGAACACCAGCAAAATAACCGGCGCACCGGTCAAATTATCCAGCATCGTGGCAGGCACCTGAGTCTGTGCGATCTCGGCAGCAGAAACCTTGGACGGGTTAACGGTATTCAGCGGCGCTTCCCCGGCTTTGACTTGGGCCACATAGCGCTGCATCTGAGGCTCGATCAGCTCCCGCAGTTTTGCTCGAGAGGCGTCTTCGCGTACCACCAGCACTTTCCAGCCCTGGCGATTGCCGCCGCTGGGAGCAAAGCGAGCTTGCTCTAAAATGCTGGCGATCATCTCGTCGGTAACGGGTGCATCGGTAAACTCGCGCGCAGCAAAGGTCGTGCGCATCACCTCATAAAGCTCCATGTTTTCCCCTTAATGACCCCTAAGCTCAGTGGTCAGACAGACCAACGCGAAGCCCGTATCCTGCGGGTGTTGCGCCGGTGATGTCAAAGGCGAAGAACCACCCGTACTGTGGCATGGGCTTATCACTTGGATGGGCGGATAATAGAGCCATGCCTACGACCATTCTTTTTCACAAGCCTTATGGGGTACTGCCGCAATTCTCGGATACCCAAGGCCGCTCACATCTGGGTGATTTTGTGCCCGTTCACGACGTCTATCCCGCCGGACGCCTGGACCGTAACAGCGAAGGCTTGATGATTCT
>JAYOSS010000019.1:15235-23691 GCA_038139355.1 Gammaproteobacteria bacterium | reverse complement strand
CGCTAACGTGCTGGGCTGGGTCATCCATCCAGCAGTCGTAATCCGTGACCAGGCAAATCGCGCAATAGGCCAGCTGAGCCTCACGGGCTAGAAAGGCCTCCGGAACATTGGTCATGCCCACCAGGTCGCACTGAGCGGCGTCCCGCAAGAAAAAACTCTCGGCCCGGGTACCCAAACGAGGCCCTTCCACACAACCATAGGTTTGATCCAAATGCAGGACTTCGCCAAGGCGCTGGGCCGCATCCGCCAGATCCAAGGTTAGGCTGGGACAGGCTGGATAAGCCGTGGATACATGCCCAATCACGCCATTACCAAAGAAACTGTAGGCACGTTTGCCGCGAGTATGGTCAAAGTACTGGGCAGCCAGAGCCAATTCACCCGGCCGAAGCTCTTGCCGCAAGCTGCCTGCGGCAGAAACACCCACAATCCGTCGGGCACCCAGTTGCTTCAGAGCGTAGATATTGGCGCGGTAATTCACCTCGCTGGGCAGTAGCTGGTGGTTGGAGCCGTGCCTGGCTAAAAACAACACGGTTTGGCCGTGGTAGCGCCCTTGTACGATGTCTGAGGAGGGCTGGCCAAAGGGTGTGGAAAGCTGATGACGATGCTCTACTTCCAAACCGTCGAGCTGATAAAGACCGGATCCACCGATAATGGCGAGCATGTCTGGCTCCTGTTACGTGATGCGATTACGCGATGCGATGAGTAGCCCAGCTTAACCAGCCCAAGTTTCTTTGCCAGACAAAGTTTCTTTTTCAGCTAGGATCCAGCGCTCCATTCCGCATGCCTCGCTTTTGGATACATGGCTAGACACTGCCACTAGGGTGGCCCTGAAGGGATAAAGACTCTCACCGCTGTATCACGCTATGATTCGGCAGTTACGTAAAGCGAGATTTCCCATGGCAGAACAATCCACCACCCCAGACCTTGGCTTCGATCCTGACGCGCTGCGCGCCAAGTACCGCGAAGAACGAGACAAGCGACTGCGCGCCGAGGGTAATGAGCAGTATTTTGAGGTCATCGGCGACTTCTCTCACTACGTGGATGATCCCTATATCGACGCCCCACTGCAGCGCGCGCCACTGACCGACGAAGTGGACGTCGTCATTGTTGGCGGTGGGTTTGGCGGTCTTTTAACCGGCGCCCGACTCACCGAAGCTGGACTGGGCCGCGTTCGGATCATCGAAAAAGGCGGCGACTTTGGCGGCACCTGGTACTGGAACCGTTACCCGGGCGCAGCATGCGACGTGGAATCCTACGTTTACTTGCCCCTCTGCGAAGAACTGAATTTCGTCCCCAAAGAAAAATACACCCATGCGCCGGAAATCCTTGCCCACAGCAGAGCCATTGGCGAAAAGTTCAATCTTTACGAATACGCGTGCTTTCAAACCGAAGTAGAGGGCATGCGCTGGAACGAAGAAGCCCAACGCTGGACCGTGATCACAAATCGCGGTGATGCCATGACCGCCAAGTACGTGTGCATGGCGAATGGGCCGTTGAATCGCCCCAAACTGCCAGGCATCAAAGGCATCGACGCCTACAAGGGGCACACCTTTCACACGTCACGCTGGGACTATGCCTACACCGGCGGCGGCCCAGAAGGAAATTTAACGGGCCTTGCAGATAAGCGCGTGGGCATCATTGGCACCGGAGCTACCGCCATCCAGTGTGTGCCGCATTTAGCCAAAGGCGCCAAGGAACTGTTCGTCTTCCAACGCACCCCCAGCTCGGTAGACGTACGGGCCAACCGACCCACAGACCCAGATTGGGCCGCAAGCTTACAACCAGGATGGCAACAGGCCCGCATGGACAACTTCAACACGCTGGTATCCGGCGGCTTCGCTGATGAAGATCTGGTAAACGATGGCTGGACCGAGATCATCCGCAACCTATCGTCCATGGTGAACTTCCGCGGTCAGGGCCGCCTATCTCCTGAGGAGATCGCCGAAAAAATGGTGCTGGCCGACTTCAAGAAAATGGAGCAAGTTCGCGCCCGGGCCGAAGAACTGGTGAACGACCCAAACACCGCAGAATCTCTCAAGCCCTACTATCGGCAGTTCTGCAAACGCCCCTGCTTCAACGACGAATACTTGCCAGCCTTTAACCGCCCCAACGTGCACTTGATCGACACCCAGGGCAAAGGCGTGGACGAAATCACCGAAAACGGCATCATCGCGAACGGCGAAAGCTTCGATCTGGACTGCATCATATTTGCCACTGGCTTCGAAGTAGGCACCGACTACACTCGACGTTCAGGCTACGACCTGATCGGCCGTGACGGACTGAGCCTGAAAGAAAAATGGTCTAACGGCATTTCTACGCTGCACGGCCTGCAGACCCGAGGATTCCCGAACTGCTTCATTATTCACACTGCCCAAGCGGGCTTCACCGTAAGCTTCCCACACGCCATGAACGAGCAAGCCAAACACATTGCTTACATTCTCGGTGAGTGCAAAAAAGCCGGAGCCAACGTGGTGGAGGTAGCCCAAGAAGCCGAGGAAGCCTGGGTTCAAGAGGTTATTGCCATGTCCCGTCTGAGCGAGTCCTTTCAAGCAGAGTGCACGCCTGGTTACTACAACAACGAAGGGCAGCCAAACCCGGTTAGCGTACAAAATGGCGCCTACGGCGCAGGCCCCACTAAGTTCTTCAAAGTCATCGACGCATGGCGGGAAGAAGGCAGCATGCAGGGATTGGAACTTCGCTAATCACCTAAAAAGAGAGACTCAGGCTTTGGCACTAACCAGCCATACCGCGGCGCCCATGTAGAGGCCATCGCCTCTATCGAAGGGCGCCAGAGCTTGGGCAACCGCATTGAGCGCCTGTTCTCGTTGACTGCCCTCCAGCTCGCTAATCGCTCTGGCAGCAGGGCCGAGCTGAGTTTGGAAATGCACGGCATTTTCCAAGGTGTTCGCTACCTGCAATTCGTCGGTATGGGAGGTCAACGTCACATCGCTAAATCCCGCGGCTGTCAAAATCTCAGTGACGTAGGATTCATCCGCAAAAGCAAAAGGCCCGGGCGCACGAGGATCAGGTGGGCTGTCCGGTGCTGGTAAAAATGGCGCTATGGCTCTTCCCGCTGTCGACATCCAAGGATTAGCCGACGGCTGCTGCCAGCACACAAAAAGCATCCGTCCGCTTGGCTTCATGGCTTGGCGAATATTGGCAAAGGCCGCAATTGGATCCGCAAAAAACATGACGCCGAAGCGGGAAAACACCAGGTCAAAGCGGTTGTCCGCAAAATCCGATGCCGCCGCATCAGCCTGCAGATAGTGGATATCACCATTGCGGCTGCGGGCGTGCTCAAGCATTGGCCCGGACACATCCACGCCAAGCACCGTAGCTCCGAGGTTGTGCAGGGCAATGGTGGTATCACCGCAGCCACAGCCCACATCTAGGACAGTCTCGCCCGACTGTACCTGGGCTGCTTGCAGACCGGCCTGGGACAGGGGCCCCAGCACCCGATCCAGTCGCTCCTGCATGTCTACCCAAGTTGGGCCAGCTTTATCGTTCCAGTAATCGATTTGCTGTTGATTCGTGGTACTCATGGAAGTTCTCCTTGCAAAAGCGGCTGGGTGCCAGGCGTCACTCTCGCTCTATTCGCGATCAAAGTCATCGTCGACGGAATCACCGTTAAAATAGCGGCGGCCCCGCAGAGTAGCGTGGCGTTGCTCTTCGGTCAGATCCTCTAGCTCCGGATACTTGGTGGCGGTCATAAACCGCGCAAACCAGTCGCCAATCAGATCATCGTCGTTCAACGCCCGCCACAGCTGTTGTTTTGCTTGAGCGATAAAAGCGGGGTCAATATCGTTGCTGGCCATGGCCGGTGCCAGCGGTGGATCCCGATAGTGTTCGTCGTATCCCTGGGTGATCAATTCCACTGCCAAATCGCCAAGCATGTCGGCGATACTTGGGGAGCGAAAGCCAATGGAATAGGTCAGGCACTCGGTCTGCGCAACGCCCCAATGGGAGACACCCGGAGGCAGGTACAGCATGTCTCCCGGCTCCAGCAGCCATTCTTGCTGGGGTGAAAAATTTGCTATCTGCCGCAGGGGCGAATCTTCTCGCAACGGGGTCTGGCTGTTGCTCGGCTCACCGATCTGCCAGCGTCGCTGCCCCTCAACCTGCAGCAAAAAAACGTCGTACTGATCGAAATGTGGGCCCACACCGCCGCCTGGTGTGGCATAGCTCACCATGATGTCATCCAGCCGCCAGGCCGGGAGAAAAGCAAACCGATTCAGTAGCTGCTGCACCTGAGGCACCCACAAATTCACGCCCTGAACCAACAAGGTCCAGTCCGTTTCAGGCAAGCTGAGAAAATCGTCTTCCTCAAACGGGCCGTGGCGCAAGGTCCAGGTATCGCCGTTACATTCAACCAGCCGGGATTCCACCTCGGCTTCTAGGGCAAGGCCCGCTAACTCCTGGGGGCTCAACGGCGAGGTCACATCCGCCAGCGCGTTTGCGATCATCAGCGGCTGCTGTTGCCAATAGTCCCGCAAAAAGGCCTCTGTAGAGATGGTTCCGAGCATTGCTGTACTAGTGCCCCGCGGCCAAGTTTGCGCTGTTCATGGCATGGGTCTGACGGCGAATTCGCAGCGCAAAAAGACTCAGCACCAACAGGTTGATGCTACCAACCAACATGGCACTGACAAATGACAGGGTATAGTCACCGCTCCAGTCATACAGCAGCCCTCCCATAAACCCTCCAGCGCCCATGCCAAACCAGCCGAAAAAGGATGTAATGCTCATGGCGCGCCCGGCAAAGTTGGGTGACACCATCATTCGCGTGCAGACCAAAATCGTGGACATGACGCCGGAGTAGGTGAAGCCGAAAATCACCGCGACCAAATAAACCGAAGTGGTGGACTCCAGAAAGGGAAACCACACTACCGACAGGGTTTGCCCCGCGGACATAAGGAAGTAACTGGGCAATGCCCCAATCACATCCCCAAGCTTGCCGCCTAAAATGCGCCCCAAGGCGCCGCTGAACATCAGCACCAAAAGCACCGACGTGGCCTGTTCTAAGGGCCGCCCTGCATCGGTTAGCAAGGGCACCAGATGCACGATGGGTACCGACATACAGCTACAGCAAAAAATGATAGCGACGCTGATCCAAATAACCACTTCCCGGTCAGACAACGGGAACGTTCGGGTGGCTTGTTCTGGCTGCAGGCGCGCAAGCTCTCGTCCCGGAGATTCCCGAATCAGCAGTGCAGCCGGCAGCGCTAGAGCAAGATAACAGGCAGCAACGATCATGTAGGTGGTTTGCCAGCCGTAGGCGTTCAGGCTTAATGCACACAAATACGGCACCACGGCCTGCCCTACGGCGCCGCCGGATGCAGTAATACCCAAGGCCAATCCGGGTTTATGGGTAAACCAAAATCCCACGTTAGCGAACAATGGCGACGTCACCATGGCATTGCCAAAGGCACCAAACAAAAAATACAAACCGTAAAACTGCCAAATGGCGTTTTGCCCACTTAACGCAAACAAGCTGCTCGACATCGCAAAGGCTGCGACCAGACCAAACCAACGGGTGCCGTAACGATCAGCGATAACGCCCCACAAAATGCCAAAGATCGCGGAAGAAAAAGAGATCACGGTATAGCCCAGGGAGGTTTGCCCCCGACTCCAGCCAAACTCAGCCGCTAAGGGTTTTAGGAATACCGAGATGGAGCCTAAGGCGCCGAAGGCCAGTGCACTGAGCAAAAAAACCGCAAAAACCATGACCCAGCCATAGGCGGGGTCTCGAGCTTCGGAGGTTGGGCTAACGGTTGTCATGCTGCATCTTAGCACCCCATCGACAGCGCTGACTGCCTATGCAAGGACGGTTTTTGCGGCTGCTAAACTGTGCCAAGTAACGGCTAAAGCTCACCCAAGTCGCAGCCTTGACGCTGCAAAATCGGGCGCAGCTCCCGATAGGCCGCAGGAGTACGCATTAGGGGAATGCGTGGGTACAGATGATGCACAATGTGATACTGCATGCCCGACGAGCCTATGTTGCCTAGCACGCTGCGAAAAGCCGAGGTGTCTTCGTAGCGACCGGTTCGTTTACCTGGATGATGAGGTTTCCAGCTTAAGTAGTAACGGATGTACACCTGAGAAACTAATAAAGGGATCCACCACAACAGCGCCGCCTCAAGGGCATAGCCGGACCACGCGGTAAAAAACAAAACCAGCAAATAAAAACTCCGGATCAGGACCGCTTCCAGCAGCAGGTGTTCTTTGCCGATACGCTTTAGCGCTGCTGCATAAGCTTGCTCGTCTTGGGCCGCTGCAGGCTGCATACGCGCCAATGCCTTGCGAAAAAACTGTCCGCGACTTTCCGCGTGAACATCGTAGTCTGGATCTAACGCCGGATCGTTAGCGTGGGCGTGATGTTCAAAATGGGTGTAGCGCAGATACCGAAATGGCGCGGCGAAGGGAATCAGCGACACATGTCCCAGCAATTCGTTCAGCCAGCGCAGCTTGTGCCCTTCACGCGCGATTATGCTGTGCTGAGCGTCATGAGACGGCAGGTAGGCAGCGGATACGTTGACGAGGGCAATAGGAAAGGCCATCCACAGCGGCATGATGTCCAGCAAAACCAACGGCCATAAAGACAACCAAATAGCCGTATTCGCAAAACCCCAAATCACAATTCCCACGGGGAATCCCTGCATATATTTGGCAGCGATTTTTCGCTCCAGGCCTGCCAGTTCGTCGGCTGACAGCGCATCCCAATCGATATCTGAGGTTACTTCAGCCATACCCAGCTCCCTCTCAACTGAGCAAGCAAGCCCCAAATACCCGTCACCGCAAACGCGATAATGGCATTAGAGGCCATGGGCGTAGACCAGCCAACGGCGTCCAGAAGCTGCATAAACAAGGGCGCTAGAAACCCTAGGGCAAAGGTTAGAGGGGCGAACAACAGGCCGATGAATTTCTCCAACATCATCTCCTCTCCACGTTTTGGCTCGGGTTTTCTCAGCCCGAGGGATGCTGATTGCTTTTTGTTGAGCTAGCTCACCGTTGGAGCCAGGTTTGCCACCACTACCAATCTAAATCGTCGGGCACGGCAAACTTGGCATAAAACTCCTCGTCAGAACCGGGCTCTGGCGGCTTGGTCTCACCGTCATGGGCCACAATAATGCGTTTGGGGTCACGCTGCTCAATCTGCTTGGCGACCTTGGGGTCTACAAAATGATAAAGGCCGTTGTTATTCACCACGATTAAACGACCGTTACTCAAGGCGTCCAACTGGGCCTTGGTGACAAAGATCTTTTTGATCTTTTTACCGTGCACAAAGTTATAGGGCACCGCTTCATCGTCAGCCACCGGGGTGCGCTGGTCATTTTGCAAAATCAGTTGGCGAACCTGGGCCTGCAACGCCTTGGCCTGACTTTTGGCATTGCGCTGCTCGGCTAGGGCCTTGTCTTTGGCGGCGCGCTCGGCCCGCTGCTGGGCGGCTTTGGCCTTCACCTTGGCGGTTTCTGACTGGCTCGCCGGTCTGGACTGGCCTTTTTTACCCTTGGCTTGGTGGCGCTCGGCTGTTGCCTCCGCGCGCTTAGACCGTTCCGCTTTTTTCGCTTGGGCGCTGGTGGCCAGCCCAGCCTGCACCAATTGATCCCTAAGACTTTGAGACACCGCGCTGCAACTCCTGTGTTAAGGACGAGAGTTTACTTTCTCCCTAGCGGCCCTGATAGACCGGTGGGCGTTTTTCGATAAAGGCCCGCATGCCCTCCTTCGCATCCTCGGTACGCGAACACAGCACTTGGTTGCGATTTTCTACCGCGATGGCCGCCTCCAAGCCCGGTGCGTCTATAGCGACATTTAACCCTTCCTTGGTTAAGCGCAAACCCATGGGCGACGCTAGTAACATCTCCTGGGCGTAGCGCTTACCGGTTGCAAGAAGATCCGCTTCCGGCACCACCTCTGACACCAAGTTGGTGCTCAAGCATCGATCCGCATGAATGAACTTGCCGGTTAACATCAGCTCGCTGGCAATGGAAGTACCCACAAGCCGAGGCAAAAAGTAGCTTGTCCCCATATCGCAGGCTGACAACCCAAGCTTGATAAACGCCGCATTCATCTTGGCGTTATCCGCGGCTATACGCACATCGCTGGCCAGGGCAAAAGCAAAGCCGCCGCCGCAAGCAGGCCCCTGGATAATGCTGATGATCGGCTGAGGACATCGGCGCATCTTGACGTAGACCTCGGCCAAGTAACCCTGAAAGCCCATGCCGGCACCAAAGGGTCTGGGTACCGAAGGGTCGCTGGCGGACTTGATGTCGAGACCAGCGCAATACGCCTTGCCCCGGCCGCCCATAAGCACCACCCGAGTTTGATCGTTTTCGTACAGGTGATCGAAGTAGTGCCGCAGTTCCGTGACCATTTGCGTGGTGATGGCGTTTAGGTTTTCCGGCCGATTCAACCACAGAATATCCAGCGGCCCATCCCGTTCCACAGACAGTGTTTCGTAT
>JAYOSS010000019.1:2809-15225 GCA_038139355.1 Gammaproteobacteria bacterium | reverse complement strand
TTGCATGATGTTCTCCCCAAGTGAGGGCAAAAGCTTAGGGAGCGCCGCTGAGGAATGCCAGAGTTCTGTGACTTTTATCAGCCAACCTGCGTTCGGCTATTGCGTGGCCCAAGCGACCCAGCCAAGTTCACATTGTCACACTTCCAGGTGTTCATCGGCATCGAATGATGATTCGATCTGGCTCGTTCTCTGCTAACGTTGGTTTTTTGCAAAAAGAAAACGGGGGAATTATGAGCGGGGCGTCAGCAATCAAACTGAATGGGCTTCACCACTTGGCTTTGGTCTGTAAGGACATGGAGCGCACGGTGGATTTTTATACCAACGTACTGGGAATGACTTTGAAAAAGGGTTTTGACCTGCCCGGTTACGGCCAACACTTTTTCTTCGACATGGGTAACGGCAGCGAGCTGGCGTTCTTTTGGTTCAGCGACGCCGAGCCCGCCCAACCCGGCGTAGCTGCGGTGAAAAATATCGTCGGCAGCCCTCAGGGCAACATCAGCTCGGCCCATGGTTCCATGAACCATGTGGCCTTCAACGTGAACGCTGACGAAATCGCGCAGTATCGAGAGCAGCTGATTGCCAAAGGCGTTGATTGCACGCCTATCGTGCCTCACGACGATATCGTCACCGGCAAGGACGCCGCGGAGCACCCAGAGGCCATGAATAAGCCCTGGCTACAGTCGTTTTACTTCTTGGACCCGGACGGCATCATGCTGGAATTCTGCGCGGACCTGCAGCCCGGCCTCGCCCATGCAGATCTACCGGTGAACGAACACGGCCTTAAATCCGACGGCAGCAAAATCAGCGGTTTTTAGGGCCTTTTTGCGGCGACCCTCGCGCTGACTACAGTGCCTGCCCGGCCTCTTGGGAATCCGTAGCGGCGGTACCAAAAATGCCTTTAGCCATCAGCGACGTTTCCAGCCCGCGTCGATACTGATAAACCGTGGCCCGCACTTCATGGGCGTGGGGATTTTCCGGTTCGGCCTGAACGGCCATCTCCACGAGGTGACAGGCCAGGCGGGGACTTTCCTCCATCACTGCCAACGCCCGCTCGGCCAAGGTGTTAGCGCCACCGGCTAACTGAGCGATTTCCCGCGCCAAGTCTGCGTCTTTGGCGGGTTTCAAATGGGCGGGGTTGCCGTCATACCAACCCCCATAAAGGCGCCAAATATTGCGTACCACAAATTCTGGTTCATCGTAGGTAGGCTGCATGTAAGGTCGTTCTAGATAGGCTGGATCCAATTTCACCTCATGCACAATATCGTCCAGACGCATTCCGGCGTTCATGCGCTCAACGGTTTCTCGTACCAGGAATTCCAATGCCTCAGCCACATCCGTCAGCACGCCTTTGATGCGTTCCCTGCCGGCTATAGGCAAGCCGTGGGCGGGCAAAAACAACTCCGCGTCCTTTGCCGCCATGGCTCGCATGGCCGCTGCCCATTCTGCAGGATAACGCTGCACCTTTTGCGGGTTGCCTGCATTAGGAAAAGCCCAAATCAAGAAATCGCCGGCACAAATCGCGTTGTATTTGGGTAAATAGGACCAAGTGTGGTCATCGGTTTCACCTCGAGCGTGGACTAAATGAATGTCCAGCCCACCCACCTGTAAATCCAACTGTTGCTGATAGGTCACATCTGGCGCCGGTGCGCTGGGGGGCAAAAATCGCTCATCCTCACCGGTGATGTCATAGCCCCGGCGGGTTACGGATCCAAATTGCCGTTGATTGATGGTCAGGTTGTAGCCATTGGTGGCGTTGTATCGGTCAAAGCGAGGTTCAATGTTTGCGTGGCCCACAATTTGCGGTCTGGGATGGCCCCTCTCTTCGGCGTCACGCAAAAACGCGCCGCAGCCACCAACGTGATCCGCGTGTCCATGGGTGTATACCAAACTGTGGAAGGGGTCTTTTGACCAGTCGCGAATGGCGTTCAACACTCGGCCAGAACCCTGCAAATTGCTGGTATCGAATACCACCAGGCCTTCTTGGGTTTTGAACAAAATCGAGTGGGAGAATGCCTCCACCATGGCCACATCGTCGGCCAGCTCCGAAAGCTGAAAGTTGATCCGGTTTAGCGGACCGACCTCATCGGTACCTAATTTTCCATCGATAACGTCCGCACTAAGCTGCAGCAAATCCGCCATTATTTAGCCCTCTCTCGTTGGCCGCTCATTCTTACAAAACCCGCTGGGAATGCAATTTAGGCCCGCTGGCTTAGTCGCCAGACCAACTGATCTGGCACCTGGGCATCCCGAGTGTAATCCAAGTCCATAAAGGCGCGATGAGAGCGGATAGCGCCCAGCCACAACTCTGCCCAGGCAATCAGCAAGTTGTCGCGAACCGAAGCTTCTAAATCGCGAACGATGCGCAAACCGGACTGAGTCAGCAGAATGCTTCCGTCTTCTTGCGCCTGAATGGCGCAGTCATCACCCATTCCCGACATCATGGTCTGAAGGAAGTCCGCTGCCGCCTCAATGCCGCCATCAACAGCGCCAATCTGGGCCGCCATCACCGGATAGTGCTGCAACCCAATCAGACGCCCAGCGCGTTGGGCCAACTCCAGAGCGCGCTGCTGGCCCACCACCTCAGTCAGAGCGCGCATACCGTTGCGAATGTACTCTACCGCGTAGTTTCTGTTGGCCTTGGCCAAGCGCTCTGGGGTCCATTGACTATCCGGTGGCGAGGGCTGAGCAGCCCCATCGTAGTCTGGCACGACTTCATCTGGCGCAAACTGCAGCCGCTCTTCGGGACTGAGGTCGTGATCGTATTCTTTGAAGTAACCGCATAAACCAAACTGACCGGTGACGTCTTCTGAGACGCAGACAAAGCCCAGTCTAGGATTACCCAAGCTCACGCCGTTTTGAGCGTACCAACCGTGTAAAAAACCCCGGCTGGCTTCCACGGGAATGCCGCAAATAGCTGGACCTGCGTACATCCACCGTGGATAGCGAAAGCGCACCCAAGCCTTGGTACTGGACCCTTCCATGTATTCCACGGCGACGCCGCCAACGCCGTTCGAGAGCACATGATATTTGGCGCAGGCCACCGCATGGGGCAAATCTTCTAAGCCCAGCTTGGCAAAACTAGAGAGAAATTTGTCTTCGTGTTGGCGACGAAACAATCGAAACATCCAGTCGTAAATCGCCTCCCTACCCTCTTCCACAGCGACCATCAGCTGCAGGCCTAAAAAGTACTGATGGTGCAGGCCGGCTTGGGCGGCGATCGCGTCAGTTTCGCGGTTCATAGGCAACCTCCTTTGTGTTCAGACAAAATTCAATGCAAGGACCCAACGCTAAACCCTAGGGTCGACAGCGCCCAGACCGCTCTCAACACTTACCAACTGGTAAGCGGTCTTGCACAATACTTACCACTTGGTAAGGTGTCAACAATTCGGAGCATCACTAGTGACCACAAACACCAAACAACAACTATTGGACAACGCCGAGCGTCTATTTGCCGAGCGCGGTTTTTACGGCGTCAGCATCGCAGCGATCGCGGACGCGGAAGGCGTGACGAAACAAGCCCTGCTGCATCACTTTGGCAGCAAAGAGAAACTGTATGGCGAGGTGCTGGGTCGGATCTCTGATCGTTTTGATGCCTTAGCCCACCAGTCTGTCTCCATGGATGCGGATCCGTTAGATCGGCTCAAGCATTATCTAATGAACATTCAGCGCAGCCGCACCGCCCAGCCCAATCAAACGGCCTTGCTGATCAGAGAATTGCTGGATAACAAACAAAGGATAGACTCGGCCGGCACTTGGTATCTCAGACCCTTTCTCAATGGTCTAACGGATATGGTCATGGCCGTGCCCGGTTGGGAAAACGCCTCTAGGGAGCAGGCGCTGGCCTTGGTCTACCAGCTCCTGGGCGCCATCAACTACTTCAGTATTTCTGGCGCGACGCTAAAAGCCATTGTGGGCGCCAAGGCTTACGCCGAAATGAGCAAGGCATTCCCTGCCCAGCTGGAACAGTTAATCACTTCGGGACTGGCTTCGCCGCCATCAAAACAACGCACCTAGGCCCGTTTGGACAACCAGTCGGCAATCATATCGGCCACGACTTCTCGGGCATTTTCCGGCTGCTGTAAATAGTGATCGCCAGAGGTCATCTCCAGCGTTTTCTCTTGGGCTCCCAAACCCTCATAGATCGCCTGTGCATCGGAAGGAAACACGCCAGAATCCGCGTCACTTTGAATCACCAAGGACGGCACCTGTATGCGCGGCAAGTGGAGTTCGCCCCGACAGTAGGAATCGCTGAGACTCCACATGGAAAGCCAGGTACGAAGCGTATTGGTTAAGCCTATGCCTCGGGGACTGTAGTTTGCGGTTTTTGGATCACCAGCATAACACCAGCCGACACGACGTTTGGACGGATCTATGGTGCCGTCCATCAAACGTAAATCCGCCCAGGTTCGATACAGGTTAAACGCCCGATCCGTCATGCCCAGCTTTGCCAAACGCCCAAGCTCGTCGTGACACCATTGGGTAATGCGTTGATTTCTTTCCACCTGGGCCTGCCGATAGCGCCGAATAAAATCGGCACTGTAGGGAGGACCATTGTCTGGGTTGTACATATCCAGTTCTGGCACCACGCTGGACGAGTCGCGCTCATCCGCCACCGCAGGGTCAAACCAGGCCGTTAGCACTTCCGGCCGGCCACCATGGGCATTGAGCGAAATATAGAAATCCGCCGATGGCAGATCGTGCAAGGCTTGTGGAATGCTGAGACCCGGCGTGGCCTCCATGGTTACACCTTGGGCCTGGGACTGATAGGCGGCCATTAACGAACCGCCGCCAGAATTCCCCAACAGCACCACAGTCTCTACCCCAGCTTCTTGCTTGAGCCATTGCACCCCAGCGCCGATATCGATCAGTGCATGCTCAAGCAGAAAAAATGCCTCATTGCCGCGAAACCGGGTGTTCCATCCCAAAAATCCAAAGCCGCGCTGGGCCATTAGGGGTGCAAGGTAATGTTCACTAAAGTCCACGTTGTAGTGAGTTGCAATGAACGCTACCGAGGGTCGCTTAGCCTTGGGGGAAAAATACAGACCCTGACAGGGGTTGAACCCGGCACCGTTGCGCTGACTGGTCGCGGACTCGGTAGAAACAAATTCAATATTGATGTCGTTCACGATGCCTCCTTTTGCATGTGTAACGAGTCAGACTGCACATCAATCACCACCAGCTTGCCGTTAAGCCAAGCTGGCAGCCAGGCAGGAACTTTTGGCCGCAGGCGGGTGAACACGTCTTCGACGTATGCCTGATTATTTACAACGAGGACGCCGTGTCCTGTTAGCTCTTGGCCTTGAATCCACATTTGCACGGGCTGTCCGGGCGCTTGGAATTCTCGCCACCACAACCCGTCAATGGCCATCATCACTTGATCGCCTTCGCGTAAAAAATTTACTGGGTAAATTCGACCGTCAGCCAGAGTGACGATCATGGTGCGCATGGCTCTGGCGCTGGCTGGGTTCGCGCGCATTTCTGCCATCACTCGCACATTGGTTTGCTCGGCCCGATGGGGCAGCCAAAACCACAATGCGATTACCAAAGCCAGCAAAACGCCGCCCAACATTCGGCGCTTGGTGAACGCGAGGGCTTCCACTCCTCGGGGTTTCACTCTTAGCCGCCTTCGATTCTAGGAATCAAGAAAACTTCGGCCTGGGGGGGAATGGGTTGAGTCCAATCGTCGCGAAACACTTGGCCGTCAATGGAAACCGCCACGCCACGATCCAGCAATCGCTGAAAATCCGGATAACGGTCAACCAAGGAGGCCATCATCTGCTGGATGGTCTCGGCATGCACCTCCACGGTGCAGCCGGGACCACCGGCCAGCTCAAACGTACTGCTTAAGCTAACCCGCATTTTCCTGTGCATCGATGGCCGCCAACACCCGAGGCGGAGACATTGGCGCGTGGGTCATACGCACGCCGGTAGCGTTGGCAATGGCATTACCCACTGCCGCCAACGGAGGAACGATCGAAGTCTCACCCACACCACGCACACCGTAGGGGTGCAGCGGATTTGGCACTTCCAATATTTGCGTATCGATGAAGGGCAGGTCTGAACATACGGGAATTCGGTAATCCAGGAACCCGGGGTTTTGCAAACGCCCGTCGGTACCGTAGATATATTCCTCGTTCAGCGCCCAACCAATACCCTGAGTTGCACCACCTTGGAATTGGCCTTCCACATAATCGGGGTTAATGGCCTTACCCGCATCTTGCACTACCGTATAGCGAACAATGGTGGAACGACCGGTTTCCGGATCGACTTCCACATCGCATATATGACTGGCAAAACCCATGCCTGCGCCATCGGCAGTGACTTCGTTGTGACCGGCAATGGGTCCACCGGTGCGTCCGGATTTAGCCGCAATTTCTTTCAAAGACAGCGGCGGCAAGTTCCCATGACCTTCGCCGGTGGCGATGGCCTGGCCATTTTCCCAGATAACATCGTCTACGGGCACACCCCACATCTTCGCGGCGCGCTCCTTCAGTACGCCAATTGCTTCCCGGGCGGCATAAATCGTTGCCATGCCCGACGAAAAAGTGCCTCGACTGCCCTCGGTCATATCGTTATGACCTAAGGAGGAGCTATCCGCTATGTTGGCCCGAACCTGATCATAGGAAATACCCAGCTCTTCCGCGGCTATCATGGCCATGGAGGATCGGGAACCACCCACATCCACGGTTCCGAGGGTCAAGTTCACGGTGCCATCTACGCTGATGTTCAAATCCGTGCAGGTTTGACCGCCAATGTTGAACCAGAATCCGCACGCCACGCCGCGCCCCTGATTTTTCTTCAGTTTGGCTCGCATATGCGGGTGATCCTTAACCGCCTGCAAGGTGTGCTCAATACCAATAGGCCCGTAGGTTGGGCCATAGGGCGCTGGCGTACCTTCCCGGGCCACGTTCTTCAGGCGCATATCAATGGCGCTGACACCAACCATCTTGGCCAGTTCATCAATGGTGCTTTCCACCGCAAAAGCCGCCATGGGAGCAGAAGGCGCCCGGTACGCAGCTACCTTAGGCCGATTAACGATGACATCCCAACCAATGGCTTTGTTGTTCTTGATGTCGTAACAAGCAAAGGCAGTCATACAGGCCAGCATGGCCCAGTTGCCTGGGAAGGCGCCGCCCTGATAACGCATATCCGCAACAGCGGCGGTAATGGTGCCGTCCTTCTTCGCACCCATTTTGATGTCGATGGACGTGGATGAAGTTGGACCCGTGGCTCTGAAAACTTCATCTCGAGCCATGACCATTTTCACCGGTCGGTTAGCCTTGCGCGACAACGCCAACGCAACAGGTTCTATCCAGACATGAGTTTTGCCGCCAAAACCACCGCCAATTTCGGAAGAGGTCACCTTGAGCTTGGCAATATCCAGTCCCAGCAGCGACGCACAAACGTTTCTGAATACAAAGTGTCCTTGGGTGGTAACCCAAAGATCAGCAGAACCATCAGGGTTCACCGATGCCAAACAGGCATGAGGCTCGATATAGCCTTGATGGGTTTGCTCGGTCTTATAAGACTTTTCGATGATGATGTCGGCCTCGGCGAAGCCCGCATCCACGTCACCATGGCCCATTTGAGTTCGAGCAGCCACGTTGGACGGTTTGGTCGGCGCTGGCTCTACACCGCGAGTAAAGACCCGGTCATGAATCACCGGCGCTGACTCAGACATCGCTTCGTCCACATCGGTAACGTGTGGCAGCTTCTTATACTTCACCTCAATGAGCTTTAACGCTTTCGCCGCTGTTTGCTCATCCACCGCAGCAACTGCCGCTACCGCGTGACCGTCATACAGGGCGCGGCCTCTGGCCATGCAGTTTTCCAGAATGTCTGCTAAACCTTGATCACCGCCGGTCAAATCAGGCATGTCATCACAGGTGACAATGGACTTCACTCCAGGCAGCTTCTCCGCCTTCTTGGTGTTGATTTTGACAATCTGGGCGTGGGGGTGAGGCGAACGCAGAATGCGCCCTACCAACTGACCCGGTGCGCTGGCATCGGCGCCGTAGCGCGCCTTACCAGTGACTTTTTCAACGCCGTCAGGACGGTTAAAGCGCGTTCCGACGACTTTGTATTCTTTATCTACATACTTTTGATCGTGACCCATGTTCTTCTCTCTTTATCCTGTAACTATCCCTAACGACGCTTTTGCTTGCGCATGTCTTTGGCAGCTGCCTGTACCGCGTGCACGATCTTGTCGTAACCGGTGCAGCGGCAAAGATTCCCTGCCAGGGCGTAGCGAATTTCTGTTTCATCCGGATTCGGGTTTCGATCCAACAGCGCCTTAGCTGCCACAAGAAATCCGGGGGTGCAAATACCGCACTGTAGAGCGGCATGATCGATGAACTTTTGCTGCAGCGTGTGCAGTTCGCCATCGGTAGAGAGACCTTCAACGGTAGTGACCTCACGGCCTTCTGCCTCAACGGCCAAAACCAAGCAGGAGCAGACCAGTTGACCGTCCAGGGTGATGCTGCAAGCGCCGCAGTCCCCGGTGCCACAACCTTCTTTGACGCCAGTGAGGCCGACGCGATTGCGCAGTGCGGTCATCAAACTTTCGTCACTGGGACATGCGTATTGAACGGGATCGCCATTCACCGTGGTGGAAACCAATGTTGCGTTACTCATAGGGCACCTCCTGCACGTTGAAACGCGATTTTAGCCACGCGCTTGGCCAACACGCCGGCAATCCTTGTGCGGTACTCAATGGTGCCGCGTTTATCATCTATGGGGTTACAGGCTGCACTACAAGCTGCCGCCAACTTATCCAAAGCTGCATCATCTAGCTTGCTGCCCACAAGGGCTCTTGCTGCTGCTGGCACGACGATTGCCGTTGGCGCAACGGCGCCGAGTGCAACTTTGGCCTTTTTAATCACCCCGCGCTCCAGTTTGAGGCTAATGGCCACACCCACAACCGCGATATCCATTTCCGTGCGGGGAATGAAGCGCAAGTATGCGTCACCGGTTTTCGGCTCGGGCTTGGGCAGTGTAATGGCTTCAATCACTTCGCCCTTAGCCAAGGCAGTTTTGCCAGGTCCCAACAACACTTTTTCGACAGGTAGCGTGCGTTTTTTCTGGGGACCGACGATAACGGCCTTGGCACCCGCAGCAATCATGGCCGGAACACTGTCCGCAGCAGGCGAAGCGTTGCAGAGGTTGCCGACCAACGTGGCGCGACCTTGTATCTGGTCTGAGCCGATCAAGTTAGCGGCCTCGACTACACCTGGCCATGCGGCATTCAAGCCTTTGTGCTGAGTAATCACCGCACCGGGAACCGCGGCGCCAATGGTGAAACCCTTGGCCGAGGTTTGAATTTGATCAATTTTTGGAATGCGCTTTATGTCGACAACCAAGTCTGGCTCGACCATCCCCATCTTCAACTTCACCAGCAGGTCAGTACCGCCGGCTAGCAAAAATGCAGCGCCTTTTTCTTTGCTCAGCAAACCGGCTGCTTCCTTGGCGGACGCAGGTGTGGCGTATCTCATAGCTATCCCTCTATTTGCATTAATAACTCCCGGCGAAAATACTCTCAGAAAACGTGCAACTGCGCACGCTTCTGACGAGGAGAAATGATCTTTTTTCCAGCGCCGTCAAATTTCGCTTTTTGACGTCAATGGGGCTGCACGGCTTGTTGTTAATCTCGACGACCGATCCAAACCTGTTTGGAATATGCACAGCAGTCACCCTGCCGATTAAACAGTGCCGTCCCAGCAAAGTGTTTCTTTCCTTCAACTGAGAGGCACCATCCGGTGATGACGATTTCTTCATCAGCGGGCACTGGCTGCAGAACTTTGGCGGTCATCCGGCCCAACAATCCTGTGCGTACTCCATCCGCAAGAAAGGCAAATTGCCCCGGGCAGTCCAAGGCCGCCCAGACCATTTCCAGCGGCAGCAATCCATTGGCATCGCCAAATTGCGGGTGCGGTCGCCAAGCTGCGGCAACCCCGGAAAACCCTGGCACGGGCGCCGCGAACACGCGCAAACCCTGCCCTTCTGGCACATCCGCGCCACAGCAAAAACACACCGGATGAAAGCCAAGACCACCAGGCACAATGTTCTCAATGTCAGCCTGTAGCGCTGGCGAGTTAGCCTGAACCGCCTGGGCCTGAGCAAAAGACGGAGGCCCAGGAACCTCCAGAGCAAACTTGGCTGGTATGGCTTCGCCGATCAACAGATCTCCGGCATAACAACTTGCCTTACCGTCGGCAGTTTCGATTTTCAGCGGCTGCTCTAGGGGCGTTGGTGCTCGCAGCGTTACCTCAATACCTGCAGACCAAAGGCTGGCATCCAAATGGCTGGCCAACAGTCCACTGATATAGCCCCCATTGCCGGTTCCCGGCGGTCCCTGAAATCGTGTCGCCACTTTAATGACTTTACTCACGCCCTCTCCTCACGCTAAACGCAGGATTATACCCAGTCGTCGTCTTGACCCCAGACCTGTCGAGGGCTAAAAACCTATTCAACAAACGGAGGAAGAGACATGACAGCAGTACCTGGCTATACATCTATCGAGGTCGATAGTTTGACCCCTCACATTGGCGCGGTGGTAAAAGGCGTCGCCTTGAGTGACGACTTGAGCAACGAGCAATTTAGCGAAATCTATCAAGCCTGGCTGGACTGGAAGGTGCTGGTCTTTCGGGATCAAACACTGGACGGCGAGCAACATAAGGCTTTTGCCCGGCGTTTTGGCACCCTACACGTTCACCCCATGCAGCACAGCTACGGCGGTGACCCTGAAATTCTGCGCATCAAAACCACCAAGGACTCCAAATATACGGCGGGGAACGGTTGGCACACCGATGTGACCTGTGAAGAGATTCCGCCCATGGCCTCGGCGCTGTACATCACCGAAACGCCGGAGCATGGCGGCGGCGATACGTTGTTTGCCAATATGTATCTGGCCTACGATTTGCTCAGCGACACGATGAAAGCGCTGCTAGAAAACCTCACCGCTGTGCACGATGGTGCTCTGCCCTACTTGGACAACTACAGGGTGGCGCCACCTGAAGGCAGTTCGTATCCGCGCAACGAGCACCCGGTGGTGGTTACCCATCCAGAAACCGGCAAAAAGGTTTTGTTCGTCAACAGTGGTTTTACCTCTCGTATCAAGGGCTTGCACCCTTTTGAAAGTAAGGCCCTGCTAAACATGCTGTTTGATCACATCAGCAAAACTCACCGCCTGACCTGCCGGGTGAATTGGCAGCCCAATACGTTGACCTTGTGGGACAACCGCTGCACCCAGCATCACGCCCTTTGGGATTACTATCCTGAAAGTCGCTATGGTGAGCGAGTGTCTATTCTCGGCAACTCTCGCCCTGCGGCGTGAGCTTTTTATTGGGACTGAGCAGCGGTCGCGCCACTTAATGCGCGGCGCTGCTGGCGCGGACACTCCCCTGCTCGCCGCCGAGTTTCGCAGCAAACCCAAGAACACCACGCCCAAGCATGGGTGAGGCGCGAATTTCGATCTGGAATTCCTGATCTGCGTGTCTTGCAGCGGATCCGCAGCTTTCTGGGGGTTAACGGTCCTTGGCAGGCTTTTTCAGCCGTATCATTGCATTCGCCCGATCCTTCCCAAGGTTTGCGATGACCGGTTCCATCAACCGTGGCAACAACGCCACGTAATCGGTCTGAGAACCACGGGAATCGACGGATGCCACCCAGACAGCCAGGGCTTGCTGGGGCGCTACATCATCAGCAGGGACACTCTCTTGAAGCACCTCGCTCACAGCAACCTGAAAGCTGCGCTGATAACTGATCAGGGTAGCGCCATGACCACCGCTACAGGTCTGCCAATAGCCATAGCCTGTGCAAAACGTTGATACATGAGCATGGTCAACTTGTTGATCCGCAGCTTCGAAAGACCACTCCAGTGAATACGCGTTGTCCGCGCAGGACGTATCAAAGCCAGCCTCTGCCAACATCTGCGTAATTGCCTTACTGGCATTGATTCGGCGCGGATCCAGACTGGTTTCTTGCACACAAAACCCTCTGGACGTGTCCAACTCTGCCAAGGCGCTACTGTTTAGGTAGGCGCTGGGCGCTAGGGTGGAGCAGCCTGATACCAATACCACGGCAAGCAGACCAAGCCTTGCGAACTTAACTGGACTTTTGAGCATGGGCATTCTCCGGATCGAATTTCTTCATCTTAGCATCGCCAACGCAAAATACAGTCCAAATGAACGTCCACCAGTAGCGCTCTTGACCTACGTCAAGATGGCGCGTTTAGTACCGAGATGAGTGAAACATTAGACAGCGACCAGGCTCCAGCCCCGGAAAAGATCGCGCCTTTCCACTGGCGCTGCAAGCACACTTGGCGTCAAGCCTCCGAAAACACCGCCTGGTGTTTGCTGGGATGCTCCATCGGTGATTTGGGCACCATCGCTTTTTTTCAGTTCACCGGCATACCGTGG
>JAYOSS010000019.1:1249-2799 GCA_038139355.1 Gammaproteobacteria bacterium | reverse complement strand
CCTGTGTGGGCCATCATGACTCTGGCCATTATCAACGGTTTGTTGACTTCCATTGCCCTGGAAACCGTTATCTTGATGCGCCAAATGCCACTGGCCAGCGCCTTCAAAACCGCCATTGGAATGTCACTGATTTCTATGATCGGTATGGAACTTGCCATGAATTTGGTGGACGTCGCCATGACTGGTGGTGCCGTACTGAACCTCCAGGTCATACCTCTCATGTTGATCGCGGGATTTTTAACGCCATTGCCCTACAACTATTGGCGACTCAAAGCCTTGGGTAAAGCCTGTCATTAAGCCTTGGCATCGGCTACTGGTTTTCAGAGCGCCGAAGGCAGTTCATTGAGCTGCACAAAAAGACGCCAACCCAAGGTCAATCGACCCGCTGTCACGTCCGCCAATTGCAGCCGCGCCTGTTGCAGATCACGAGCCGAATTCATCACATCCAGCCAACTCTTGCGCCCGGTCAAAAACTGGCGTTCGTAAGACAAATAAACATCCTCAGCAGTTTGCGTGGCGATTTCCAAGGCCTGTAAGCGCAATTCAAATGACTCTACCAAGGCAAGGTCAGAGCGCAATTGCTCCCGCACCATAAGCTCGGCGCTGTCTCGAAAGGCAACTGCGGCGCCAAGCGACTCGCGAGCCTCTGCCACCCCGGAAAAGCTGGAGAGCCCGGCTCCGAACTGACTTCGTACCCCGACCAGTACACGGCTGTCTGGGCTCTGATTCGCGAACTGCAAGTGGTTAAACTGCCGCTCAAAGCGCACAAACAGATTCGGGCGAGTGTTGGACCGACGACTTTTCACTTCAGCTCGGGCGGCACGAATGTCCGCATCCGCTCGTCGAATAGAGGGTGATCGCAACAGACCGAGGGAAATCAGTTCTGGTTCAGAGCCTGCGGGGAGACTTGGAAAACCTCCCTGCCCAGCCTCCAATTGGCTGCCGGTCAAACCCCTCCCTACCAACTCCGACAGTACCGCGATGGCCCTATCCTCTCTGGCGGCGGTTGCCACTCGATCGGCTTTGACGGATTGAAGACGGCCTCTGGCCAATTCCAGATCGCTGCCGGTAGACACGCCCCCTGCTGCGCGTCGCTCAACCTGTTCGAACAGCGTTTGATGACGCTTTTCACTGATCAGCAAACTCTTCCGCTGCAAAAAAGCCGACAGCCATTCTCCATAGGTTTGCACTACCCGAAAAGCCAGCTCGCGCTGAGAGTCCGCCAAGGAAGCCTTGGACACCTCCAGTGTGGCTCGGGCACCTTCCATGCCACTGCTCAGGCGGCCACCGGTCCAAAGCGGCTGCTCCAGGGACAACACGGTGGAATAATCATCTCCCTGAAACGACGGGTCGTTGTCATCCGCAAAGGCCCGCTGATAGGAGATCTCTGGGGTGGGGAAATACTGCCAGCGCGCCGATTTGATGCCCTGAGTTGCCGAACGAACATCAGCTCGACCCGCATTTATCGAAGGGTGACTTTGCACCACTGCCTGCAACAACGCCTCTAAAGACATCGCTTCGGACGCCGATCCCGGCCCAGTTTCAACATC
>JAYOSS010000019.1:0-1149 GCA_038139355.1 Gammaproteobacteria bacterium | reverse complement strand
ACAACGCCTCTAAAGACATCGCTTCGGACGCCGATCCCGGCCCAGTTTCAACATCGACGACTTGAGAACTCAGCTGTTCTGCAGTGGCGGGCGCACCCAGCCCGGCCAGCAACACTAGGAAGATTGATAGGCGATGTATCACGGTCCAACCCCTTAGAAGCGATGATTTGAATCACGCGCAATGTGAGGTGAGAAGACCTGGAGTTATCGCGAAGCCCGACGGTCGGTATCAATAACCTGATGAACGGCGGATAAGGTATCCAATGTGACTACTGGGAAATCCTTACGCGAAATCTGATATGACTGCCGACATAACTTCTTGGATCGGTTATTGGGTCATGTGCCGGGCGCCCTTGCCCGCACCACGCGCCGGCACTCAATCCAACTTGTACTGAATCCGATTGCACATCCGAACAGGAACTTACGCCTTGCGCCTAACCTGAACCGGCAGATGGGTGTAACCATTGACGAAAGAGGAAAAGGTACGCTGGGGCTCAGCCTGGACTTCGACTTTGTCAAAACGCTGCAGCATCTCTTCCCAAAGAACCCGTAGCTGCAGTTCCGCTAGGCGATTGCCCATGCAGCGGTGTACGCCAAAGCCGAAGGACAAATGCTGGCGGGCGTTAGGCCGCTCTATGTCCAGATGATCTGGGTTTTCGAAGACCCGATCATCCCGATTCCCAGAGGCGTACCACATCAAAATCTGATCGTGTTTTTTGATCTGCTTGCCGCCCAACTCGAGGTCACGATTGGCGGTGCGGCGCATGTAGGCAAGCGGGGTTTGCCAACGAATCACTTCCGCCACCATGGATGGAATTAGCCCGGGATTCGCCATTAACTTGGCCATCTGTTCAGGGAATTTGTTCAAAGCGTAGACGCTGCCGGACATGGTGTTTCGGGTCGTGTCATTGCCGCCCACGATGAGCAGCAGCAGGTTGCCCAGATATTCCATAGGCGACAGATCCTTAGTGTCTGCGCCGTGGGCCATCATGGAAACCAGATCGTGGCCGGGGTTCTGCAAACGCTCTTCTTTTAGCCGCTGAAAGTACTGCAGGCATTCCAGCAGCTCATCTCGGCGCTGCTCCACGGTTTCGATGATCCCGCCTGGCTGTGGAATCGCAAAAGTAATATCCGACCAGCGTGTTAGCT
>JAYOSS010000018.1:15833-23702 GCA_038139355.1 Gammaproteobacteria bacterium | reverse complement strand
ACAGAAGAAGCAGCCAGCGCAGAAGCCGCTAGCAAAGAAGCGGTAGAGTCGCAGCCTGAGGCCTCAGAGACTGCTGACGAGCCCCAAGGCGACGACAAAGACAAATAACAACGCTGACAGCATCAGCGAAATCTCAGCACTGAAAAAGGCGGCCAAAGCGCTATGAACACCAGCTTTCACCCGACGCCTCGTACCCTGATGGGCCCCGGCCCATCAGATGTTCATCCTCGCGTGCTGGGGGCTATGGGCAAACCCACAATCGGTCACTTAGACCCAGAATTCGTGGGCTTGATGGAAGACATCAAGGACCTGATGCGCTACACCTTTCGAACCTCCAATACCCTGACGCTGCCTTTGTCGGCACCGGGGTCTGCCGCCATGGAAGCATCCTTTGCTAACCTCCTGGAGCCCGGCGAAAAAGTGATCGTGTGCATCAACGGCGTCTTTGGTATGCGCATGGCAGAAAATGTGCGCCGGATGGGCGGTGAGTTGATTACGGTGGAAGACGAGTGGGGTACCCCGGTCAGCCCCGAAAAACTCAGCGCGGCGCTGAAAGAAAACCCAGACACCAAAATTGTTGCCTTCGTGCACGCAGAAACGTCTACCGGCGTATGTTCTGATGTCAAAAACCTGTGCGGCTTGGCAAAAGAATACGGTTGTCTGACCATCGTGGATTCAGTAACCGGCCTCGCGGGCATCCCGCTGGAAGTGGATGAGTGGCAAGTCGACGTTGCCTATTCCGGCACGCAAAAGTGCTTGTCCGCGCCTCCGGGCATCAGCCTTATTACGTTTAGCCAGGCCGCGGCCGATCGCGTGAAGTCCCGTAATACCCCGGTTCAGAGCTGGTTTTTGGACGTGTCTCTGCTCATGGCTTATTGGGAAGGCGAAGGCGGCGGTCGAACCTATCACCACACGGCGCCGGTTAACGCCATGTATGGCTTACACGAAGCACTGTTGATGGTGAAAGAACAAGGCTTGGAAGAATCCTGGGCCAAACATCGCGCCATGCATACAGCATTACACGACAACCTAACGGCTCTGGGACTGGAGTTCGTCGTGGACGCCTCGTGCCGGCTACCCCAGTTGAATTTGGTTAAAGCGCCGGAAGGCGTTGAAGAAGCGGCGGTGCGCAAGCAGCTGCTACAGGAGTTCAACCTGGAGATCGGTGCTGGGCTAGGAGCGTTTGCCGGCAAGGTCTGGCGTATTGGCCTCATGGGTTACTCTGCGCGCCAAGAAAACGTACAGCTGTGTACTAACGCTTTGAGAGCCTGTCTGGGCTAAAGGCCCTTTGGGCTCTTGCCTTGCTAGGTCAGGGCCCCATTTCCCCAAAATCACCCGTTCTCAGCGTGAGGGGGACGTCAGTGGCGCAATAGCTCGCCGCCCGTTGGTCGATGGAATAGGCAAGGGCTATTGGGCAAGCGTGTCCTTTAAGAACCGTCCAGTGTGAGAGGTTTTAATTTTAGCCACCCGTTCCGGAGTTCCCGTGGCAATGATCTGGCCGCCACCGGAGCCGCCCTCGGGGCCTAGATCAACGATCCAATCCGCGGTTTTCACTACGTCCAGGTTGTGTTCGATGACCACCACGGTATTGCCGTCATCACGCAACCTGTGCAGCACGTCCAGTAATTGCGCGATGTCGTGAAAATGAAGACCTGTGGTGGGTTCATCCAGGATGTACAGAGTGCTGCCGGTATCCCGTTTCGATAACTCCCGCGACAGCTTGATGCGCTGAGCTTCACCACCAGAAAGGGTCGTAGCGGATTGACCTAATCGAATGTAGGACAAGCCCACGTCTTTCAGCGTTTCCAGTTTGCGCGCCAGCATGGGTACCGGTGCAAAAAATTCCGCAGCATCCTCTACGGTCATCTCAAGCACCTCATGGATATTTTTGCCCTTATAGCGAACATCCAAGGTTTCTCGGTTGTAACGCTTACCCGCACAGGTATCACAGGGCACATAGACGTCGGGCAAAAAGTGCATCTCCACCTTAATCAAGCCATCGCCCTGGCAAGCCTCACAGCGTCCCCCTTTGACATTGAAGCTGAAGCGCCCGGGTTTATAGCCCCTGGCTCGGGCTTCCGGAACCTGAGCAAAGAGCTCGCGAATAGGGGTAAATAAGCCGGTATAGGTTGCCGGATTGGATCGTGGCGTGCGGCCAATGGGGCTTTGGTCAATATCTACCACCTTGTCTAGGTGCTGCAATCCGTCGATATGGTCGTAGGGGCGAGGCTTAAGGGTTGTTGCTTTGTTCAGAGCCGTGGCGGCAATGGGATAAAGAGTGTGGTTAATCAACGTGGATTTGCCTGACCCTGACACGCCGGTAATACAGGTCAGTAGCCCACACGGAATGCTCAGGGTCACGGCATCTAAATTGTTGCCGTTTGCGCCGCTAAGGGTCAGCATTTTCTCGGGATTCGGTGCGTTGCGCTTGCCGGGCACTGCAATGCTTTTGGCGCCGCTGAGGTATTGGCCGGTAATCGACTGCTTGTTTTTAACAATATCCTGATAGCTGCCAGCAGCGACTACCTTGCCGCCGTGTACGCCAGCTCCCGGGCCAATATCAATGAGGTAGTCGGCTTTGCGCATGGCCTCTTCATCGTGTTCAACCACCAGCACCGTGTTGCCCAGGTCACGAAGGTGTTCCAGGGTCTTGAGCAAGCGTTCATTGTCTCTTTGGTGCAAACCAATAGACGGCTCATCAAGGATATACATCACGCCAACCAAGCCCGCGCCAATTTGACTGGCCAAACGAATACGCTGGGCTTCGCCGCCAGAAAGGGTCTCTGCGCTGCGATCCAAGGTCAGGTAATTAAGACCCACGTCCACCAAAAACTGCAGTCGCGCGCGGATTTCTTTGAGAATTTTGTCGGCGATGGTGGCTTTCTGGCCTTTCAGCTTTAGGCCATTAAAGTGGTCCAAGGTTTGGGAAATAGACTGAGCGGTGATGTCAGGCAAGTTGGATGCGCCCACAAAAACGTGGCGTGATTCCTCTCGCAACCGTGTGCCAGCACAGCTTGGGCAGTGGGTTACCCGCATGAACTTTTGCAGGTTCTCGCGCACCATCGTGGATTCGGTTTCTCGAAATCGCCTGGCCATGTTGGGCAGCACGCCCTCAAAACGATGAGTCCGCTTGATGATATCGCCACGGTCGTTGACGTAGCTAAAGTCGATGCGTTGTCTGCCGCTGCCGTTGAGGATGATGTCCCGGTATTTTTTACTGATTTTTTTGAAAGGGACTTCCACATCAAATTCGTAGTGTTCAGCGATGGAGTTGAGCATGTGAAAGTAATAAACGTTGCGTCGGTCCCAGCCTCGAATGGCCCCTTCGGCCAGAGTCAGCTCGTCATCCGCCACTACCAGGTCCGGATCAAAAAACTGGGTAACCCCCAAGCCGTCGCAACTCACGCAGGCACCGGCGGGGTTGTTGAACGAGAACATTCGGGGTTCAAGCTCGGCGATGGAATAACCACACGACGGGCAGGCGAACCGAGCGCTGAAAACGCTGGCGGGTAAATCTGCATCGTCCATATCAATGACGTGGGCGACACCGTCGGATAAGTTGAGGGCGGTTTCAAAACTTTCCGCCAACCGTTGTTTGATGTCGTCTTTGACCCGCACTCGATCAACCACCGCTTCGATGGAGTGTTTTTTGTTCTTGTCCAAGGCCGGCGCGTCGTCTAGGTCCACCACTAAGCCGTTAATGCGCGCTCGGACAAAACCGTTACCGATCAACTCCTGAAAAATGTGCAGGTGTTCGCCTTTGCGTTCGGTCACCACTGGCGCCAACACCATAATGCGCTGGTCGGCCATGTTCTCCACCACCTGATCCACCATTTGGCTCACGGTCTGGGCGTCTAAGGGCAAATCGTGAGTCGGGCAGCGCGGTTCCCCCACCCGTGCAAACAGCAGCCGCAAGTAGTCGTAGATCTCGGTAATGGTGCCTACCGTTGAACGAGGGTTGTGTGACGTGGATTTTTGTTCGATGGAGATGGCAGGAGATAGGCCCTCGATTAAATCCACATCGGGCTTTTCCATCATGGACAAAAACTGGCGCGCATAGGCCGACAGTGACTCCACGTAACGCCGTTGTCCCTCGGCATAAAGCGTGTCAAAGGCCAGAGAGGATTTTCCAGAACCTGAGAGGCCCGTGATGATCACAAGCTTGTCCCGAGGAATGTCCAGATCGATGTCTTTCAGGTTGTGGGTGCGGGCACCGCGGACGGCAATGGTATCCAACTTGGTGGGCTACTCGTGGTAATAGAAGTCGGGCAACATAGCCTGATCCAAGAACAGCGGCAAGCAATGGCAAGGCCTTGTACCCAAATGCACTGGGGCGTTGGCGTCAACGTTCGGATGGATCGTTAACCCACGTCAGTGGCTTACACCCCACGCTGCACTTTCTCATTGGGTGGCTGCCGGCTTTGATCTACACTGGGGACTGCAACCTATTTTCGGAGATAGAAATGGCGAGAGGCATTAACAAGGTCATGCTGATTGGTAATCTGGGCCGAGACCCAGAAACTCGATACGCTCAAAACGGTAGCGCGGTAACTCGCTTCAGTATCGCCACTTCAGAGAGCTGGAAAGACCGTACCACCGGCGAGCAACAAGAGCGCACCGAGTGGCATAATGTGGTGTGCTTTGCCCGTCTGGCAGAAATCGCCGGCGAATATCTGCGTAAAGGCTCCAAGGTTTACGTCGAAGGCAGCCTGCGTACATCCAGTTGGGAGGCCAACGGCGAGAAGAAATATCGCACCGAGATCAATGCTCGCGAACTGCAGATGCTAGACAGTCGTGGCAGCATGGGTGATGGCGGCTTCGGTGGTGGGGCGGCTGCAGGCGGCATGGCCGGGGGCAACGACGGTTTCTCCAGTGCGCCTAGCGGGTTTGATGCACCGCAAACCGCAGGTCCCATGGGTGGCGGCAGCAGTCTTTCTGACGATGACTTCGAAGACGATATACCGTTTTAGCGATTCGGTTTTTCACCGCCTAAGCGGTGAGCGATGATCGAACTACATCATCGCCAACAGTATCGCTCCGAGCACCAGGCGATAGAACACATAGGGCGTCATGCCGAAGCGGTCCAGCAAGCGTATAAAAAAATGAATGCTGGTGATGGCAGCCAAGAAGGCTAAAAACGCGCCGGTTAAAAGCGGCCATAGGTCCACAGCGCTTTGGTCCAACAGCAGATCTCGGGTCAAGAGCAGCTGGGCTCCTAAGATCGCTGGTATGGATAGCAAAAACGAAAAACGCGCAGCGCTAAAGCGGCTTAGGCCCAAGAACAGCGCCGCGGTAATGGTGATGCCAGAGCGCGAGGTCCCAGGAATCAGCGCCACCGCTTGAGCTACGCCAATCCAGACGGCATCAGACCAGTTGATATCTGCACGCGAACCCGGGCGGCGATCCGCAAGCCAAAGCGCGCCAGCGAACAGCATGGTGGTGGTTGCAATAACAGGCACGGTTCGCAAATAGCCTTCAATCACGTCTCTGGCCGCCAAGCCAACCAGTAGCACAGGCAGGGTGGCCAGACTGAGCTTGAGCAATAAATCCAAGTCTCTATCGAGTTCAGCGCTGCGGCTCAGTAGTCCGGACCAGCCAACAGATTCCGCCAAAGCAGGGCCGCGGCCAACCGCCGCCAGCATGTTTGTTAAGTCCCGGCGAAAATAAACCAGCACGGCGATAAGGGTGCCAAAGTGGACCGCAACATCGAAAGCCAGCCCCTGATCCGGCCATGAGGTGAGTTGGGCCGGTAGGACCAGGTGGGCAGAACTGGATACGGGAAGAAATTCGGTGAGGCCTTGGATCAGACTCAACACAATGATTTGTATCCAATCCATGGAGATTCCTGTCAGCATAGAGGTTGGCAAAACCAGCCAGGGCGCATCATAGCATTAGCGAGGTTCACATGACTGAGGAAAAAAATCTCGACACCGACGTATCCACCGCGGCCGGGCAGAAATATGAGATCCCTCTGTTTCCTTTGCGCACGGTGCTTTTTCCGGGCGGCACCCTGCCGCTGCGAATTTTTGAACCGCGCTATGTCGATATGATTCGCTGGTGTATGCGAGAAGCCTCGGGTTTTGGCGTGGTTTTGCTGCGCGAAGGGTCAGACGTGATGGCCCCAGGGGCGCCGGCAAACGCACCGAATATCTTCAGTGTGGGCACCCTGGCGCAAATCATTGACTTCGACCAGGCTGATAATGGTTTGTTGGGAATCGTCGCCCGCGGTACCGAAAAGTTCAGCATTCTGGCCAGCACCGTAGCGCCAGATGGTTTGGTGCAAGCCACCGTGCGGGGGCTGACCGAGCCCGCCCAGCCGACAACCGAACAGGACCAGCCGCTACTGGATGTGCTGACGGATTTGCTCGCACACCCATTAATCCAAGAGCTGAATCCCCAGGTGGATATGCAGGAAGACCGTTCGGTCAGTCACCGGTTGGCTGATCTGCTTCCCATCGCACCAGAGTTAAAGCAGCTATTTTTGGAGATGTCCTCCCCTCGCCAGCGCCTGAACGAACTGGGTCAGGTGATTAAGGAACTTGCCAGTTAGCGATTCCGTCCGATGGCTTTTGTTGTCAGCTGCGGTAGTTTTTTTCGTCGGCTATTAGGAGTGGCAAGTGAAAATCCCTATACTAGCGGCATGACTATAGACATTGCTTCCTACATCGCCGAGGTTGGCCGCAGCGCTAGAGCGGCGTCTCGAATAATTGCCGCTGCCAGTTCCGCCAGCAAGTCCAACGCGCTGAAGCAAATCGCCGCTGCAGTGGACGCTGCCCGAGCGACGATCAAAGCCGAAAACGCCAAAGATATGGCGGCGGCGGAACAAAACGGTATAGACCAGCCCCTGATTGATCGATTGATGCTTAATGACAAAGGCATTGATCAAATGATCGAGGGTATTTTGCAGGTAGACGCCCTGAAAGACCCGGTTGGTGAAATGAGCGATTTCAGCTATCGCCCCACCGGTATTCAGATCGGCAAAATGCGTGTGCCCTTGGGCGTCATCGCCATGATTTACGAGTCCCGCCCCAACGTCACCGTTGATGCCGCCAGTCTGTCCCTGAAGTCTGGCAATGCTTGTATTTTACGCGGCGGCTCAGAGGCTTTTCATTCCAATCAGGCCATCGCGGCCTGTGTAACTCAGGGGCTACAGGCGGCTGACTTGCCAGCATCAGCAGTGCAGCTACTCAACACCACGGATCGCACTGCCGTCGGCGAACTGCTTAAGCAGGATGAATTTATTGATGTCATCGTGCCCCGTGGCGGCAAAGGATTGATCGAGCGCATCAGCGCCGAATCAAAAATTCCGGTGATCAAACACCTAGACGGCATCTGCCACGTGTATATCGACGACGACGCAGATCCCGATATGGCCATCGCCATTGCCTTTAATTCAAAGGCCGAGAAGCTCGCGGTCTGCAATGCCCTAGAGACCTTGTTGATTCACCAGGGTATCGCGCAAAGAGTCCTGCCGCAGTTGGCGGAGCAGTTCAGCAATGCCGGGATCGAACTGCGTGGTTGTTCCCGGGCCCAGCAAATCGTGCCCATGAACGCTGCAACAGAGGCAGATTGGGCTGAAGAGTATCTGGGCCCTATTCTCGCTGTTCGCATTGTCGACAATTTGGATCACGGCATTGAACACATCAACGAGTACGGCTCTCAGCACACCGATGTCATTGTCACCGAGAACTACACCAAGTCTCGGGCGTTTATCAGCCGCGTGGATTCAGCCTCAGTGATGGTTAACGCATCCAGCCAATTTGCGGATGGTTTTGAGTACGGGTTGGGTGCCGAAGTTGGCATATCCACGGACAAAATTCATGCCCGGGGCCCCGTCGGTTTGGAAGGCCTAACGTCGCAGAAATACGT
>JAYOSS010000018.1:0-15823 GCA_038139355.1 Gammaproteobacteria bacterium | reverse complement strand
GGTGAACTCCGTCATCGATAGGGACTATCGATTTCACCATGGGTCAGAGAGAGCGCCATCGCTCCGCTCCCGCGCAGACTTGGCCAGCCTAACCAGAGGGCAGGGTTGATGAGGATTGGCCTTTATGGCGGCACCTTTGATCCGCCGCACCTCGGGCATATCCATGCAGCCCTGGCCGCTCACCAAGGTCTTTCTCTGGATCATACATGCATGATTTTGTCGGCTAGGCCGGATCATCGCGATCAGCCACAGACACCGAATGCTCATCGTTGGGAGATGCTGCGTTTGGCGTGTATGGATCATCCCGAGTTGGAAGCGGATGCTACGGAGCTAGAGCGTCCAGGAAAATCCTACGCCATCGACACCCTAGAGATTTTTCGGCAGCGGCAACCTCATGCTCAGTTGTGTTGGAATCTCGGTATGGATTCCTACGTCACGTTGCCTAGCTGGCAGCGTTGGCGGGAGGTGTTAGCGCTGGGGCATTTGGTGGTGCTGCAAAGACCCGGGCACCAGGGGTCGATAGATCAACCGTTGCAGCTTGTTGAGCAGGCCCATCGGTCGGACTCCCTGGGCACGGCTCCAGCGGGACGGATCCTCTATCTGTCTGCGGCTATGAAAGAGGTATCCGCCTCTGCGGTCCGGCGCCTGCGCGAGGCAGGGGATGATCCGGAGCATTTATTGGACCCACGAGTTTGGTCATACATCAAAGAACATCGGCTCTATCAAAGCTGGGAGGATTGACTTGAAAGCGATCGAATTAAGAGACCACATTGTTGCCGCACTGGAGGACATGAAAGGCGTCAATATCGTCAGCTTGGACGTGGCCGCCCTGACGCCGATGACAGATCACATGGTGATGGTGACGGGCAACTCCAATCGGCACGTTAAGGCCCTGGTGGATACAGCTAACGAATCTGCCAAGGCGATTGGTGTGCAGCCGTTGGGTATTGAGGGGCGTGAAAGCTATGACTGGGTGCTGGTCGATCTGGCCGATGTGATTGTGCATGTGATGAACGAAGAAGCCCGGAGTTTTTACGAGCTGGAGCGCCTGTGGTCAGATCTTGATCCGGTAGCAGAAAATAACGCCGCCGCAGACACATCAGCGGGGGCAAATACAGGTTCCGAAACCGATGCCTGATTGCGGCAGCGTGGATCAATGAAACTGCGGATTTTGTCCGTAGGGGCCAAGTGTCCTCAGTGGATTCGTCAGGGCTTTGATGAGTACGCAAAACGTATGCCCCGAGAGATGCCTCTTCGCTTGGTGGAAATTCCGGCCCCGCGTCACCATCAAGACAGCGCCAAGGTGGATGAGGCTGAGGGCCAGAAAATTCTGCAAAAAATTGAGCCCCGTGAATGGGTGGTGGCCCTAGATGAGCACGGCAAACAGTTGACCAGCCCGGCATTGGCAGCGGAACTTGAGCGATGGCAGGACCTCGGAACCGATGTGGTGCTGTTGGTTGGCGGAGCAAACGGGTTAAGCGAGACGCTTTTGCGTCGGGCTGATCAGCGTATCTCGCTTTCAGCGCTTACCTTTCCCCACTACCTGGTTCGGGTGTTGATTGCTGAAGCGCTGTATCGGGCCTACACCATCAGCATTGGGCATCCGTATCATCGCGAATGATCTCCACGAAAACTCCATTTTGTTATCAAAATCATAGAGTTAAGATCACGGGGTCTTGGCCCGCGGCGTTATCAATAGACTTGCAACTCACACGAGAAATACCTTGGCGGTTGAACTCGCAATAAAAGATCAAAATCGCGAAGTGGCGCTTTTCGTTAGTCGCGCCACGACGCTCTTTGTCCTGGTGGTATTACTGCTTGGGGTGTTGATCTTGCGCCTGCTGGATCTGCAGTTTTGGGATCACGACACCTACAAAAGCCGTTCCGACGACAATCGAACCCGGGTGCAAACGTTAGCGCCGGCTCGGGGCATGATTTTTGACCGCAATGGTCACCTGCTGGCTGACAATCAAAATGCGTCATCGCTGGCACTGGTTGGCGAGCGCATCACCGATTTACCGCAAACCGTCAGTTTGCTCACACAGTTGCTGGATTTAACGCCAGAGCAGCAAGCAGAAATCCAAGGCCGCATGTCGCTGAATCGCCGAGCTGACAAACCAATGATCGTGATAGACGCGCTGTCGCAACGCCAGGTCGCGCGCCTGGCGGTTAACCGGCATTTGCTGCCGGGTGTTCAAGTAGTCAATCAACTGGTGCGGTTTTATCCCTATGGCGAAGTCGCCGCTCACGCGGTTGGCTCGGTCCGGCGCATGACCTTAGACGACTTATCTTCGGTGGACCCGGTCCAATACAGCGCCACATCGTTTATCGGTAAACGCGGCGTTGAGGCTTTTTATGAACAGCAATTGCACGGCGAGGTGGGCTACCAAAAAGTAGAGAGAGATGCCCTTGGGCGAGTGCGTCAAACCTTAGATGTGCAAAGTCCCAACCCGGGACAAGACTTGCGCCTACACCTGGATATCGAGCTGCAGCAGGCCAGCGTTAAAGCTTTGTCCGGCAAACGCGGCGCCATTGTTGCTTTGGATCCGCGCAGCGGAGGCATTCTTGCCTTGGTCAGCGAGCCCGCCTATGACCCGAACATGTTCGTGTCTGGCATGACCGCAAAAGCCTTTTCTCAGCTGAGTTCGTCGGTTTATGTGCCGCTGTTTAACCGAGCGGTGAATGGTCAATATGCGCCGGGCTCTACCTTTAAACCTATCGTGGGACTGGCGGGTATCGCGACAAACACCACCAGCTGGGATCAGACCATAGACGATCGCGGATCGTTCCGGTTACCCGGGCAAGAGCGCATTTACCGAGACTGGTCCTGGACCAAGGATGATTCTGGAGGTCAGGGGCTCGTGGATCTGAATCGAGCGATTTATCGCTCGTCTAACGTCTACTTCTACGATCTAGCGACTCGTATGGAGATCGATGACCTGGTGCGCTTTGCCGGGGCGTTTGGTTTGGGGCACAACCTGGTGCTGGATATTCCTTCCGCAAGCCCAGGATTGGTGCCCAATCCGCAATGGAAGCAGGGCGCGAAAAACCTGCCCTGGTATCCCGGCGATTCGGTGAATATGAGCATTGGTCAGGGCGATTTGTTGGCGACGCCGATGCAAATGGCTTTAGTAGCTTCAGTGATTGCGAATCGCGGCGATCTGGTTGCGCCCAGAATGCTCGCGTCTATCAGCGACGGGTCCGAGGACACTCAGCAGAGTCTAGAGGCGCCGGTCAAAAAAATTGGGGCTGAGACCCTGAGCGCCGAGGATTGGGAAAATATGGTGCGCGCAATGGGGGATGTGGTGCACCGAGGTAATCAAGGGTTTCGGGGCAACGGCACGGCTTGGGCGTATATCGGTCAAGATATTGGCTACCGAATGGCAGGCAAATCTGGCACTGCTCAAGTGGTCGAAATTCGTCAAGGCGAGGAGTACGACGAGGAGCAGCTTTCCGAATTTGATCGCAAGCACGCCTGGTTTATCGCGTTCGCACCTCTAGAGAATCCAACCATCGCGTTGGCTGTTTTGGTGGAAAACGGCGGCGGCGGTAGCTCCGTTGCGGCGCCGGTGGCGCGAGCGGTATTGGATGCGCATATGCAACTGCAGCAAGCTCGCAGGGCCAGTGGGAAAGACCTAGCGGTGGTGGCGCGATGAAGGATGGTTCTCAGCGGCTTGGGCTGAATCAGGCATTCATCGTCTGTGTACTTGGAGTTACCCAGGGTGAGTAACGCTGACTTTCAACGAACCTTGTCCCCCTATGACGCCGCCGCAACCAGCGGTTCACGTTGGTATTTTCGTTTGCATATCGATCCGATCCTGGTTGGATTGCTAGCCATGGTGGTGGCTTTTGGCCTGGTGGTGTTGCGCAGCGCGGTGGATGGTAACGAAGCTCTGTTTGCGGCTCAGGTCCAGCGACTGTCGGTGGCTTTTTTGGCCATGATCTTTGCGGCACAGATACCCCCCCATTTTTATCTGCGGGTTGCGCCTTTGTTCTACTTACTTGGTCTGACGGCCTTGGTGCTGGTTTTTTTCTTTGGCGTGACCGTTAAAGGTTCCCAGCGTTGGCTTGAGGTGCCGGGTCTGCTGCGCTTTCAGCCCTCGGAACTGATGAAACTGTCGGTGCCCATGGCGGTTGCCTGGTATTTACAGCGCAGAACCTTACCGCCGTCACTAAAATATATCGTCGCTTGCTTGGCGATTATTGCGGTGCCCGCGGTTGTGATCGGTCGGCAGCCAGATTTGGGAACCGGTATTTTGGTTTTTGGTGCCGGCTTTTCGGTACTGCTGTTGGCGGGTTTGTCCTGGCGTTGGGTGGTCTGGGCTATTTTGGGCATCTGCGCAGCGGCGCCGTTGATTTGGCAGTTTGTGCTCGAAGGCTATCAGCGCCGTCGTATCCTGACCCTATTTAATCCTGAGAGCGATCCCCTTGGAGCGGGCTGGAATATCATTCAATCCACCACCGCTATTGGTTCTGGCGGGCTCTTCGGTAAGGGGCTGTTTCAGGGCACCCAGAGTTACCTAGACTTTTTGCCCGAAGCGCGAACAGACTTCATTGTTGCGGTTATCGGTGAAGAGCTGGGTTTTGTTGGGGTGTCGTTTTTGCTGACCTTGTACCTGCTCATCATCGCTCGGGGATTATGGTTAGCCGCGCAAGCGGGCAGCACGTTTGGCCGGCTTTTGGCGGGTTCTTTTGTACTCACCTTCTTTATTTACCTATTCGTTAATGTGGCCATGGTAAGCGGTATTCTGCCTGTTGTGGGCGTCCCTTTGCCCTTGGTCAGTTACGGTGGCACTTCAGCGATTACCTTGATGGCTGGGTTTGGTGTCATCATGTCGGTACGTACACACAAGGCTTGGTAACGCATATGGCACAACATAGATTCGCTGTTTTCAGAGCCCTTGCCAGAGCCCGCAATGGGGCTGTCTGGCTCGCCTTATGCTGTGTCACGTCGTTTTGCCCCGCCCTTGCGGCCGCTGAAAGCGGCTATCTGCAGCGTGCGGAAGTGCGTTCCTACATCGAAGAGCTGGTGGCCGACCATGGCTTTTCCCGGGTGGCTTTGGAGGAGATTTTCAGTCGGGCGGCAAAGCAGGATCGTATTATCGAGTTGATGTCTCGTCCTGCAGAACGTCGTCTGGTCTGGCACGAATACCGCAATATCTTGGTTGACGAGCCTCGGATCAGCCAGGGCGTCACGTTTTGGGAGGAAAACCGCCAGGTACTTGAAAGAGCCCAGCAGGTCTATGGCGTTGCCCCGGAAATCATTGTGGCCATTATTGGCGTAGAGACGCGCTATGGCCGGGTTACCGGTAATTTTGGTGTCGTTGATGCCTTGAGCACCCTAGCTTTTGATTACCCACCTCGAGCTGCCTTTTTTCGCGGGCAGTTGACCGAGCATTTGTTGCTGGCTAGGGAAGAAGGCAAGAACCCCCTCAGCTTGAAGGGCTCTTATGCAGGTGCCATGGGTTACGGTCAGTTCATTCCCTCTAGCTTCCGTAATTTTGCTGTGGATTTTGATGGCGATGGGGTTAGGGATATTTGGACCAACAAAACCGATGCCATCGGCAGCGTCGCCAATTACTTTGCACACCATGGCTGGAGTGGTGAGGCACAGACCGTAGAACGGGTAACCGTGGCTAACCCAACTCCTGAACTGCTGGCCCAGGCCAACGCTGACCTGCGTCCCACGAAAACGGTTGCCCACTGGCGGTCACAGGGGGTGCAGGTGTCATCGGATCAGGCCGATGAACGCAAGGCCACGCTGATGCGCATGCAGCAACCAGACGATGCGGAATACTGGTTAGGCTATGAGGATTTTTACGTGATCACGCGCTACAACCACAGCCGGTTGTATGCCATGGCCGTGTATCAGCTCAGTCAGGAAATTCTGCAGCGCCGGGCCGTTGAGTCCGTAGGCTCGGCTGGTTGAAGCCCAGATGCAGCGCGCTCAAGCACGGCTTAACAGTGAACCACTCATGAGAAACCATTGCGCCATCGGCAAGTGGGGTCTTATTGGTCTGGTAACTTTGTTGGCCGGTTGCGCCGGCGTCAGCAGTCAATCGCCAGCGGGCGCAGACCGAGCGCCCCAGCTGAGCCAGCAACAGATTCAGGCATTATCCCGTTTGCCTGATCCGACAGTCAGGGCTCTACCCAGAAGCGAGACCGGCAACCCCAGTCAATATGAGGTCTGGGGCAAGACCTATTACGTAGCGGCCACTGCTGAGGGCTATCAGGAGGATGGCATCGCTTCTTGGTATGGCGCTAAATTTCATGGGCGGCGTACCTCCAGTGGCGAGATCTTTAATCAGTATCAACTGACCGCCGCTCATCGTTCTCTGCCCATTCCTGTTTTTGCTCGGGTAACCAACCTAACAAATGGGCGCAGCACCATTGTCAAAATCAATGATCGTGGCCCCTTTCATGAGGATCGCATTATCGACTTGTCCTATGCCGCAGCGGTTAAGCTGGGCTTTCACGAGCAGGGAACGGCGAGGGTGCGTGTACAAGCCCTAACCCAAACTCCTGGGGATCAGCCCGCGCCGTTAGTGGCCAGAGCTCCAGAACCACAAATCCCAGAACCAGAATCCTCAGAAACAGAGTCCCGCTATTATCATGCGGGTAGCTTTGCTACGGCGGAGGAAGCTGAAACCGCGCGCCTGCAGCTGGTCCCCTTGGCATCCATTGTGCCCGAAGTCGTTATGGCATCCACGGGTAGCTACGTTTTGCGTTTTGGGCCTGTGAATTCCGCGGCTAAGAGTGAACGATTGCGCGCGCTGTTGCTGACTTTGGATATTGGTTTGCCGAAGCTGGTGCTGGGGCGCTAGTATTCCCGCTTTCTCCAGGTGTCTTTTTTATGCGTCGAGTTTGTAGCGCGCTGATCGCGTTCACCCTTTTTGCTTCAGCTGCTCAAGCGGCAAACCCCATTCCCTTGTTGCCTCCCCCCAAGCTGCAGGCAACGTCTTTTTTACTGATTGATGCAAAAACCCAAACGGTTTTGGCTGAACACAACGCCGATGAACGTAACCCGCCAGCCAGTCTGACAAAGATCATGACCGGCTACGTGGTGGAGGAAGAGATTCGCCGCGGACGTCTAGGTACCGATGAGCTGGTACAGATCAGCGTAAATGCCTGGCGAACCGGCGGCTCAAAAATGTTTGTCCGCGAAGGCACCAGTGTTTCCGTATCTGAGCTGTTGAAAGGGGTAATCATTCAATCCGGCAACGACGCCAGTGTTGCCTTGGCCGAGCACATTGCTGGAAGCGAAGACGCCTTTGCAGACCTGATGAATCAGCAGGCAAGTTTTTTGGGGCTGGAAAATAGCCAGTTTCGTAACTCAACCGGATTGCCTGATGAAGGCCACTACAGCACCGCTAAGGACTTGGCGCTATTAACTCGGGCGCTGATTGAAAATCACCCAGAGCAATATGAGCTATATCGCCAAAAGAGCTTTACCTTTAACGGCATCGAGCAGCCCAATCGTAATCGGTTGCTTTGGCGTGACCGCTCTGTGGACGGGGTAAAAACCGGCTTCACCAATGCCGCGGGCTATTGTCTGGTGGCGTCGGCCCAGCGTAACGGCATGCGTTTGATCAGCGTTGTGCTTGGCACGGAGAACGATGAGGCGCGCATGCGCGAAAGCCAAAAGCTGTTGTCATACGGATTTCGCAACTTCGAAACCAAGACGCTATATGAGCCTGGCATAGCGCTACAAGAACAGCCCATTTACTACGGCGATGTGGAAAGTATGCCCATCGGAGTACCGGAAGAAGTGGTGCTGACGTTCCCCAAGGGAAGCTATCAGGAGATTCAAGCGTCCATTACGGTACCGGAGTATTTTGAGGCCCCGGTGCAAAAAGGCGATGTGCTGGGAACCATTAATCTCAGTCTAGGTGGAGAAAGCCTGTACTCCGGCGATGTGGTTGCATTGGCCTCGGTTCCAGAGGCCGGTCTGTTCTCTCGATTGGGTGACTATATCTACTTGCTGTTCGATCAGTCCTAAGTCGATGAGTGATGAGCCGCTGATCGAATTTCCCTGCCGGTATCCGATTCGGATAATTGTGGCTACCGGTGAGGGGCACACCGCCCAGGTAATCGAGATTGTGCGGCGGCATTCCCCCAAGGTGTCGCCGGATGACATCAACAGCCGGCCCAGCCGCGGCGATAAGTTTGTGTCGCTCAGGGTAAATCTGTGGGCAGAAGGCGAGTCCCACCTGCAAGGGTTATACGACGAACTGCTGGCCCATGAAGCCGTTCGGCTGATTATTTAGACTGTCGCGAAAATCGTCGGGCCTGCGGGCTCTGGTAATGGCTATGTCCGAACAACTGTATACCGTTAGTGAAGCCTCAGTCCGAGACTTAGGCATAACCGAATACCCGCAAACCCTGCAAGCCATGCAGAACTTTACCAACCAACGCAATGCTGAAAGCCGGGACGAAATTTGGCTGACCGAACACCTGCCGGTATTCACCCAGGGGCAGGCCGGTAGAGCGGAACACGTGCTGGCGCCTGGAGATATCCCGGTGGTGCAAGCGGATCGCGGTGGTCAAGTTACCTATCACGGCCCAGGACAGATCACCGCCTATCTGATGTTGGATATACGCCGGAAAAAAATGGGGGTGAGGGATCTGGTGTCCGGTATTGAGCAGGCGCTGCAGCAGGTACTCCAAGCCCAGGGCATCGTCAGTCAGCTGCGTCCCAAGGCGCCTGGCGTATACGTTGGCTCGCAAAAAATTGCCCAGTTAGGGCTTAGGGTGCGAAGAGGTTGTTGCTACCACGGCCTGAGCCTGAATGTGGATATGGATCTGGAGCCCTTTAGTCGTATCAATCCTTGCGGTTTGACGGATATCTCCACCACCCACATGGCGGCCTTTGGTGCCGCCGATATAGAGGCTATGAAGGTCGCGCTTTTAGCCGCTCTAGCAAGCCACCTGTGCCTGGAGCTGCCTAACGACAGATTGGGCAAGCCGGATTTTTGGTAAGACCTATTCGACGCCACTCCCCGTATTTGCCGTCAAAAAACAGCACCGAGCCCACCAAGGTAATGCCGGTGCCCGTGAGCACCTTGATCGCCTCCAATGCCTGCATGCTGCCAATGACGCCAACCAAGGGCGAGATCACACCATTTTCTGCACAGTTAAGTCCCGCTTCCAAGTCGGTTTCAGGGTACAGGCACTGATAGCAGGGCGAGTGTCCTTGGCGTGGGTCAAAAACGCTGACTTGACCTTCCCAGCGAATAGCGGCACCGCTGACCAAAGGCTTGCGCGCTGCCCAGCATGCGGCGTTTAGGGCAAAGCGGCTAGCCGCATTGTCCGTGGCGTCCAACACCAGATCGGCTTGCTCAACCTGCCGCGACAGTTCTGCCAGATCCAATCGGTGAGTCATGACCCGGGTCTGGCAGTCTGGATTCATGGCCTGAATGGTGGCGGCAGCTGATTGAGCTTTGTTGCGATTGATGTCGGCACTGGCGTGGGCGATTTGACGCTGCAAGTTGGATAAATCCACGTCGTCGTCGTCCACCAGAGTGAGATGCCCTACACCAGCAGCGCCCAGATACAGCGCGATCGCAGAACCCAATCCTCCAGCGCCGATCAGCAACACCTTGGCCTCCAGCAGTCGCTCCTGACCGGAAATATCCATATCCGGCAGCATGATCTGTCGGCTATAGCGCATGAGTTGTTCGTCATTCATCGGCTGACTCTGATGCCGCTGGGTGCTGCCCAATACTGACCCGTTCGTTATTCCCCAGGTCGTTATAGGTGTTGATATGGTGAAAGCCGGCTTGAGCTAACAGGTTTCGTACTGCGGCCCCTTGATCGTAACCGTGCTCTAACAACAGCCAGCCACCGTCATGCAGATGTGCGGTGCTGTGACGAATGATTTGGGTCAAATCGGCCAGACCTCTCTCGGCAGCGATCAGCGCCTGGGTTGGCTCTGCGCCCAGGGTGGCTAGATGCGGGTCATCCGGCGCGATGTAAGGGGGATTGGCTAGGATGAGGTGAAACCGCTCCGATACATTGCTGAACCAATCACTGGGGTAGAACGTCACCGGCAGGCCTAAGCGGTCCGCATTGTCTTGGGCGACGTTCAAACTGTCCTGACTGATGTCGCAAGCATGGATGTTCAAATCTGGACGTTCCTTGGCTAACGCCAAGGCGATGGCGCCGCTGCCTGTGCCTAAATCCAGCACCGTAACCGCGGGGTTAGAGCTGGCAGCGTCTGGCCATTGCTGCAGACAATGCAAGGCGCGCTCAACGAGAGTTTCGGTATCCGGACGAGGAACCAGAACGCGCTCGTCGACTTTGAGCGTTAGTCCCCAAAATTCTTGTTCGCCGCACAGATAGGCCACGGGCACATGACGATCAAGATCATGGCTCCACTTTTGTAATTGGGACCATTCCTCAGTGGTAAGCTGCCGTTCAGGATGGCTTAAAACATAAGCCCTGGAGCAGTCCAAGGTTTTTGTCAGCCCCAGTTCAAGGTCGAATCGATCCAGACCTGGATTGGAGCGCAGCCAAGCGCCCACTGTTTGAGTTTGCAGGGCTTCAGCCATGGGTTAGGCCAGGTTAGCCATCGGCCAGTTGTTGCAGCAGATCCGCCTGATATTCGCGAACCAGCGGCTCCACCACCGAAGCCAGATCGCCCTCAATCACTTCATCCAGCTTGTACAACGTGAGATTGATGCGGTGGTCGGTAACCCGACCCTGGGGGAAGTTGTAGGTGCGAATGCGCTCAGAGCGATCTCCAGAACCCACTAACTGGCGACGGTTAGCGGCTTGCTCGTCTTGCTGCTTGGTTTGGGCTGCGTCCAGCAGTCTGGCTTTGAGTAGGGACATGGCCCTAGCACGATTCTTGTGCTGTGAGCGCTCATCCTGGCACTCCACAACGGTACCCGTGGGAATGTGGGTCAAGCGTATGGCTGAATCCGTTTTGTTGACGTGCTGTCCGCCAGCTCCTGAAGCTCGAAAGGTGTCCTCACGAATGTCTTTTTTGTCGATCTCGATTTCGCCGATTTCATCGACCTCAGGCATGACAGCCACGGTGCAAGCCGAGGTATGCACTCGGCCTTGAGATTCGGTCTCAGGGACGCGTTGTACTCGGTGAGCGCCGGATTCAAATTTGAGCTGGCTATAGACATCACGTCCTTCAATACGGGTGATGATTTCTTTGAAGCCGCCATGTTCGCCGGGTCTTTCGTTCATGACTTCCACACGCCAGCCTTTGCTTTCGGCAAACTTGGTGTACATGCGAAAAAGATCGCCAGAAAAGATCGCCGCTTCGTCACCGCCGGTACCCGCGCGTATTTCCAAAAACACATTACTCTGGTCGTTTGGATCCTTCGGCAGCAAGAGGGTTTGCAACTCCTCGGTCAGGGTTTCCAGCTGTACTTTGCAGTCGGCAATATCCTGTTGGGCCAGTTCCCGCATCTCGGGATCGTCCTCGTCCAGCAACTGTTCGTTGTCAGCGATATCCTGTTCTAGCTGGGTCGTCCGTTGATAACACCCCACTACAGGTTCAATTTCCGCGTACTCCTTAGACAGAGCGGTAAAACGTTCCCGGTCCGCCATGACCTCGGCATCCGCAAGCAGTGCTGCTACCTCTTCAAAGCGATCCCGCAGACTTTCCAATTTGGCCATCATGGAGTCGGTCAATAACACTAGGATTCCTTGTCGTCGGCGAGTTCAGTAGGGGCGGCGTCAGTGTTTGAGGCTGATGTCTGGTCCAGGCCATAGGTGTGTTGAATAAAGTCCAGTCGGTCGCTTCGACCGTCTGCACTGGCGTTGCGTATGGCAGCCGTGGTCGGGTGAATCAGCTTGTTGGTCAGCGACGCCGCCATTTGTTCAAGCGCCTGCCGTGGATCGGTACCGTTGGCCAAAGCCCGCAGCCCCCGCTCAACTTCCGCATCCCGTAACTCTTGGGCCTGGCGCCGAAAACCTTGCAGCAGGCCATTGCCTTGGGCGATTCGGCTTTCCCGGCGATAGGTTTCTGCGCCTAAGTCCACCAGGTTTTCAGCTCCAGTTGCGGCTGACAGTCGTTTGGATTTGTTGACTTCAACAATCTTGGTCAGATCGTCGATGGTGTAGAGGTAAACATCCGGCAGCTCGCCTACTGCCGCTTCGATGTCTCGCGGCACTGCGATGTCTAACATGAACATGGGGCGCCGCTTACGTTCGCGGATGGCCTGTTCCACGGTGCCCTTGCCGAGTACGGGTAAGGTGCTCGCGGTTGAGGCGATTACCATATCAAAACCGGATAGCACCGTTGCTACATCGGATAGCTGAATGGCATTGGCGTCCAGTTTGGCCGCCAGGGTGGTGGCGTTGGCCAAGGTACGGTTGGCGATGGTCAGGTCGGTAACGCCTTTACCCCGCAGGTGCTCTCCCACCAATGCGACGGTTTCACCAGCACCAAGCAGAAGCGCCCGTTTGCTGGGTAAATCGCTGAAAAGCTGGGTGGCTAAAGACACTGCTGCATACGCCACAGAAATCGGGTTTCGGCCAATGTCTGTTTGGGTTCGAATTTGCTTGGCGGTTTGCAGCGTCAGTCTGGACAGTAAATTCAATTCCGGCCCGCTGGTGCCTTGGGTTCGTGCCAGTTCAAAAGCGGATTTGACCTGACCCATGATCTGCGGTTCGCCCAGCATTTGCGAATCCAAGCCCGCAGCCACCCGCATAGAATGCTTGGCAGCATCTTGGTCCCAGTACTGATAGCTGGCACCCTGAAGTTCTTTCAAGGTGATGTCTCTGTGTTGGGATAGCCAGCTGCCCAGGTCGTCTGCACAATCGCTGTTCGCCGCGCAATACAGTTCCGTGCGGTTGCAGGTCGAGACAATGGCGACTTCGCGGATTTGCGGCAGATCTTTGGAAAGATCGCGCAGGGCAGCGCCCAGACTTTCCTCCGGAAACGCCACGCGCTCCCTCAGTTCCAGGGGAGCCGTGCGATAGTTTAGGCCGTATGCCAGTATGCTCATGAACCGCTTTGCGACAGAAAATTCAGGACGCGAATGATAGCAGAAGTCACACCACCGCAGCAGATGAGCAATGCAGGCAAAATGCGTCGGCTGACGGCCAACAAAAGCCATAGGAAAGTGGTGACGTTCATTCGTGGATGGCATCAGGGTTGGCTTCAGGTTCGCGAAACTGCCGTAACGGTCATGCTAGCGGTCTTGGTGGTGGACGGCTGCGCGCTGCAGCCATCGCCCCCCGTCTCAGCACCCTATGCGGTGAGCGGTAAGGCTGTCGTCCGCGCCCCTCAGGGCAATCAGCGCCTGCAATTTCGCTGGCAGCAGCAACAAGGCCGATACGATGTCTTAGTTTGGGGGGCCTTGGGGGTTGGCAAGACGCGTTTGCTGGGCACTCAGGAGCGGTTGCAGGTCACCCAAGGGAATCAACCTCCAGTGGTCGGCCCAGCGGCTGAGCTTATGGCGCAATATTTGGGCTGGGCAGTGCCGTTGTCTGCTTTCAGCGATTGGCTCCAAGGCAAGCCCGCTGCGACGTTGCTTGTCCAGAGCCCACCGCAACTTGACGACCAAGGACGTCTGATTAGTCTCAAGCAACAAGGTTGGTCTGTGGTTTTTGCCGAGTATGGACAGGTAAACGGTCAATGGCGGCCTCGGCTGCTAGAAATCACCGGCGAAACTACGTTCGTACGCATTACGCTAGCGTTGCCTAGGCCCGTAATGGATTCATAGCACCGTTGGCTTGGTTCGGGCAGGAGCCTTGATTCCTGAGTCAGTAACTGTGGGTATTGAGGGCTGCCCAGTAACGAAAGAAGTTTGACACTGCTAAGCCCGATCAGGACAATAGCGCGCTCGAAAATCGTCACCCTAAAAGCAACGTAAGGCGTTGACGGCAATTCACCGAAGGTGATGCCCAAGGCCTCGTTGTCACAGCGAAGATAAAACATCAGTCGCTCAGGGATGGAGAGAACTTCCAGTTAGATGGGGTGTCGCCAAGCGGTAAGGCACCGGGTTTTGATCCCGGCATGCGCAGGTTCGAATCCTGCCACCCCAGCCATTTCACGACGCATTTTGGAGCTAATCGTCCCTGCGATGGGCGTGGGGACGACACGAGGTTCCCTGGGAACATGCACACTCTGCCGAACTATCTTTGGGGGCTTGAATGGCTAACTTGATGTTGTTTGCTGGCGATTCCAACCAGGCGCTGGCCAAGCGGGTTGCAGATCAGCTCCACCTTGAGCTTGGCAACATGGATGTGGGCCGCTTCAGTGATGGCGAAGTATCGGTAGAGGTCCACGAAAACGTCCGTGGTAAGGACGTGTTCCTGATGCAGTCTACCTGCGCTCCCACCAATGACAATCTCATGGAATTGCTGATTATGGCCGATGCCATGCATCGAGCGTCTGCCCAGCGCGTGACGGCGGTAGTGCCCTACTACGGATATGCCAGACAAGATCGCCGCCCACGGTCCGCACGGGTAGCGATTAGCGCCAAGGTGGTTGCCGACATGATCAGCACCGTCGGCATAGATCGCATTTTGACCGTGGATTTGCACGCCGACCAAATTCAGGGATTTTTTAACATTCCTGTAGATAACATTTATGGCTCTCCGGTCTTGGTGGATCACATCCTCGCCCAGCGTTATACCAAACCCATCGTGGTATCGCCGGATGTAGGCGGGGTGGTACGAGCCCGGGCCATTGCCAAACAAATCGACGATCTTGATTTGGCCATTATCGACAAGCGGCGTCCCCAGGCGAACGTCACCAAGGTTATGAATGTCATCGGTGATGTAGCAGGCAAAACCTGCATCATGGTGGACGACATCGTGGATACTGCGGGCACCCTATGCACGGCTGCCGAAGCGCTAAAAGAAGAAGGTGCCGAGGCCGTAGTTTGTTATATTACTCACCCGGTTTTTTCCGGCCCGGCGATCGAGCGCATTGCCAATTCACAAATTGATCAAATGGTCGTGACAGACACGATTCCGCTGTCTTCGGCTGCTCAAGATTGCAAAAAAATACACCAGCTTAGTCTGGACCGCTTACTGGCTGAATCGATTCGTCGAGTCAGCAATGAAGAATCCATCAGCGCGATGTTTCGTTAGGGACTTCAAGCTGTCGGAAAGAAGATTCCTAGACTGGTCGCAAGCCTAGGAAATTGATCATCACTTTGGAGACAAACCATGTCAGACACAATTGAACTGACTGCACAGATCCGAACGACGGTAGGGAAGGGTGCGAGCCGCCGCCTACGACGTTTGGAAGATAAGGTGCCAGCCATTATTTATGGCGGCGAAGGGGAAGCGCAGATGCTGACCCTGTCCGCAAACGAACTGTCAAAAGCCATGCAGATCGAGGCGTTTTATTCGCAGATTCTGAGCTTGTCCATTGCCGGCAATGCGGAGCAAGCGGTGGTGCGGGATGTTCAGCGCAACCCGGCGAATGAGCGTGTACAACACATTGATTTTCAGCGCGTACGTGCGGACCGGGAAATCAACGTCAACGTACCCCTGCACTTCATCAACGAAGAAGCGTGTGTGGGCGTCAAGATGCAGGGCGGTACCCTGACCAAGACCCTCACGGAAGTGGAAGTTTCCTGCTTGCCAGCGAATCTGCCGGAATACATCGAAGTCGATATGCTCGAGATCGAATCCGGTACATCCGTACACCTGAGCGACTTGATCATTGGTGAAGGCGTCAGCATCGTTGCTTTGGCCTTCGGCAGTGACCGAGACATTCCGGTTGCCAGTGTGACGGCCAAGCGTGGTGGCGGTGCAGAGCTTGACGATGAGGATGCCCCAGAAGCAGACGCTCCGGCCGCTGATGACGCGGAAGAAGCGTCCGACGCCTAACGGCATCGGTTGC
>JAYOSS010000017.1:16480-24908 GCA_038139355.1 Gammaproteobacteria bacterium | reverse complement strand
GGCCGGATCTAGCTGGCGACCAAAAGCTTGCATGGCGGTACCCGCGACGCCATTGATAACCAAACTCAGGTGCGCTTCTTTGGGACCCATTGCTACAGCAGATCCTGCGATGGCCGGGAATACCGGCGGAACGCCTTGCCCGTTGGCCATGTGACATGCCGCGCAGTAGGTGCCGTATACCGTTTCGCCCTGGGCCATCAATTCTTCGTGCGTCAGATCATTGCCCATGGTTTCTTGGCGAACCAACTCAGAGGACACCTGCGAGGCATACCAAGCGTCAAATTCCGCCTCGGGCATAACCTCAACCACAATCGGCATAAAGCCATGGTCTTTTCCGCAAAGCTCCGTGCACTGGCCACGATAGATGCCCGGCTCTTCTACGACAGTCCATAGCTCGTTCAACATGCCCGGAACTGCGTCACGCTTGATACCAAAATCCGGAACCCACCAAGCGTGGATCACATCTTCAGCCGTAATCAAAAAGCGCACTTTGCGATTGGTTGGAATACGCAGGTACTCATCGACATCGAGGAGGTAGTTCTCGTCCTTGGCAGACTGGTTGTAAATCTCGTCTCGAGGGGTAGACATCACTGAGAAAAAAGACAGCGTGTTGTTGTAGTCGTCGTCGAGGTATTTGTACTGCCATTTCCACTGGTAACCGCGCACCTCAATGGACATGTCTTCTCCACCGGTGTCATACATGGCCACTAGCACCTGAGTCGCGGGGATGGCCATGATGATCAAAATCAGCGTAGGCACAATGGTCCACGCCAGCTCCAGCCGAGTGCTTTCGTGGAACGTCGCTGGCTCAGCCCCTTTTGACTTTCGGTGGCTGAATACCGACCAAAACAACACACCAAAGACCACGACGCCGATGGCAACGCAGATCAAGAAAATGGTCATGTGCAGGTCATACACTTGACGACTGATGTCTGTCACGCCCACCCGCAGGTTGAGCTCGTCCGCTATGGCTAGGCCGCTGACAAACATCGACGACAATCCAACGATGCCTCGCAAAAGTTGCTGTTTCATGTTGCTCATTCTCTCTTTCCAGTCCGTACTATCGCGTCTGATCCATGTCGGTTCAGACTTGGGCTGCTTTTTCGATCCGCAGCTTGCCTATTTCAAATTCCATGCAGCCATATCGCGAAAGGTATTCCGCCGTATATGGATTCCCCTGACTCTCGCCGCTTTCTCGCTCCGCGTGGTTGCACTTACTATTCACCGACGCAAAGACGACAATCACCGAACGAAGCCGCCCCCGCTGACCAACGATTTTCAGCGTGGTTACCGTGATACGGTCTTCAAGGAAGCTCTCAAATTGTTACTGTCCGTTGGCAACATTGCCCATAGGCGCTCTTTACACCGCAGCTACCCCAGGAGCCGAACTAGCCAAGCGGTTTTTGGTCCCTTCTCCTCCCAAAATTCGCTTTTGAGGCTGTTTACGCACAATCGCTATTACGACGATTTGTGGCGTGCTGTTGCCACCTTTTGCCCAAATTGACTCAGGCAAAAACGGCGCGATTATAGCAGTCGAGAGGTGCTGGGCAACTTGTTAGACCCAATAAACTTGGACAATTCCAACTATTTGGGTCAGTTTCTTCGCAAAATCAGGAAGATTTAGGTTTGCCCGGATCGAGAATCTTCACCGGGGTTACGCGGGTAGTCGTCTCCCGGCTGCGCTCATATCTCGCCCGGGGCAGTGGCGCCGAGGTTGTCGCACGCTCTGGATCCAGCGGCTCCACAAAACCGCAGGAAACGCAGCGCCTTTGAATGTTCTCTGTGGCCAAGTCATCTAAGCGCTGGGCATTAGTCTCGTCCGCCGCAACCGGCTCAATCACGATACGGTCCACTTCACGACAAGTCGGGCACACCGCGCCTGAAATAAACCGCTTCGACATGCTCATGGCGCCGCTCCTTTATTGCTCATCTATTACCTTTCGTGAAGCGGCATCGCTTAATTGCCGCAACTGCGCGTACACCGGATCAGTATCTGGGCGCTGACCCAGCCATATCCCAAAGCTCTCGGCGGCTTGTTCTACCAACATGCCTAGGCCATCTAAGCTGACTGATGCGCCATGCTCCCTGGCCCAGCGAGCAAAATGCGCTTGGGACCCGTAGCTGAGATCGTAACAAACTCGATCGGCAACTAACTCCTCCGGCAACGCTACGGCGTCTTGTCCTAACCCCATGGAGGTACTGTTGAAAACCAAATCCACCGCCTGTGAGCCCACTGTCATCGCGCCCAATGCGACGGCCTGGAGCCCAGTTGTGCCCAAACCGGCAAAATGATCGACGATGTCTTGAGCCCGAGACAGGGTGCGGTTGGCGATGCAAATCGAATCCACGCCAGCATCAAGCAAGGGCTGAATGAGCCCTCGACAAGCCCCACCCGCACCTAAAATCAGTGCCGACCGACCACTCAGGTCAATGTGATGTCTGGCTTGTAAGTCCCTCACCATGCCGATGCCATCGGTGTTGAAGCCGGTAATTTTTCCGTCCTGCTGCAATAGCGTATTCACCGCCCCAGCGGCCTCAGCCAGCGGGTGCAGCGTATGCGCAAAGTCATAGGCTTCCTGTTTAAACGGTACCGTTACATTCAGTCCAAGACCTTGAGTAGCAAAAAACCCTGCCGCTTCGCGCTGAAAACCGTCCTCTGGAAACAAATATCGCTGGTAATCGATCTCTAAACCCAGGGATGCTGCGAAGGCACTGTGAATGTCCGGCGACAAGGAATGAGCCACCGGATTGCCAGCCACACCGAGGCGAATCGAACTACCCATGTCTTGGTGTCTCAATGCTGGCGGCTCTGATCACGCTGCCATCCAGGCCGTAAATGGCGCTGGGACCCGTATAGCCGGCGGTTTCTCCTGGCACCACCAAGTCAACCAGATGGCCAAACAGCGCTATTGCTTGGGCATGCTCCGTTACAGGCGCTTCCCCAGCTCGATTTAGCGATGTCGACACTATCGGCCCGCCAAAGGCAGCGCAGATTTGACGAGCCTGCTCATGATCAGGCACCCGGCACGCGATGTTTGCGTGCTGGCCCTTGATTGACGACGGATACTCACTGCCCGGCAACAACCAAGTCACATGCCCCGGCCAACTGGCTTCCACGCGATTCATCAGGGTTGGCGGCATCTCTTCTAAGGCAAGCGCAAACGCTGAGCTGGCAGTGCCAATGAGCAGCAACCCTTTGTCCGCGTCTCTACCTTTAATCGCCAAAATCCGTTGTACGGCTCGCTCGTTATTCGGGTCACAAGCTAATCCCCATACCCCTTCGGTGGCGTGTGCAATGATGCCGCCAGCCAGCAAGCAGGCAGCGGCATCAGCAGGAGTGGTCACGACTTTAGTGAATCCTGCAGCGAGGCGTTCTGCGCTTCAACTTTGGCGCGATTGTCGCTTCGATCCTTGACGACAACCTGATGTAGCGCATCGTCGGCAACGGCCAAAATCTGGGCCGCAAGGTACGCGGCATTTTTTGCTCCAGCTTTACCTACCGCCACAGTGGCAACAGGAATGCCGCCAGGCATTTGAACCGTGGAAAGAAGTGCATCAAAGCCCTGCAGCGGGCCACTATCAATTGGCACGCCAATCACCGGGCGCTGGGTGTGTGCTGCCACGGCGCCAGCCAAATGTGCGGCCATGCCTGCAGCACAAACAAATACGCGACAACCGCGCTCTTCAGCATCTTGAACATAGGCTTGTGTGCCTGCCGGCGTTCTGTGTGCGCTGGTCACTCTAACTTCGAATTTAATGCCCAGACTTTCAAGCATCGACGTTGTTGATTGCATCACAGGCCAATCCGATTCCGAACCCATCAATACCGCAACCCAGCTCATGTTTTTCTCCGAGATTTTTAGGGCACGGCAATATACCCGTCTGGCCCTTGCCGGACAAACCCTGCCAGCTGTAGCTCAATCAAATCCTGACTGACTTGCTGTGCCGATTCATCGCAAAGGGCCAAGACTTCATCAAATTGCAGTGCGCTGGCACTTAACGTTGCCAAGAGTCGCGCCGCCGACACGGATAACCCAGATCCGTCCACGGAGCGGCTAGGTGCTGCCTTTGGTTGCGGCACGGTGACCTGCCACCCCATTTCTTCGCACACATCCTGAGCACAAGTAACCAACGCTGCGCCCTGACGAATCAACCGATGACAGCCAGCGGCAACCGGGTCAATTGGTGGGCCCGGCACTGCGCAAACATCTCGCCCTTGCTCTAGGGCTAACCGGGCGGTAATCAGTGAACCACTGCGTTCTCCCGCTTCGACAAGCACCGTCGTTGTGGCTAGGCCACTGATCAACCGGTTACGCTCGGGGAACTGATGCGGTCGGGGCGACACCGTTGGCGGATATTCGCTGAGCAGCAAGCCGCCGAGCTGCAGAATGGTCTGAGCTAGAACCCGATGTCCTTGGGGATAGAGGTGCTCGAACCCAGCACCTAAAACAGCCGCAGTTGCGCCATTGTCCGCTTCCAAAGCACCCCGATGAGCCGCCGCATCAATGCCCACGGCCAAACCACTGACGATGCAACAATCCATCCCCGCCAAATCCGTCGCCATGGTTTGCGCCAGCGCTTTTCCGGCGGTCGTGCTTCGCCTTGCTCCTACTATGGCTACACAGGTTTTTTCGATGATGCGCAAATCTCCCAAACAAAAGATCACCAGCGGAGGGTCTGGTATGAAGCTCAGTGCTTGGGGGTATTGAGAATCAAACAGGCTAACGATTTGCAAAGGCTGATCGCGCAAAGAACCATTCTTGATCGTGAGTTGGTCGAAATGCGCCCAGGGCTTCTTGCGCTTTTGCATCCGGGGTGGCTGCGCCGCAGTCAGCAAAACCTCTGCCGGAGCGGATTGGTCCATCAGCCAAGAAGTCAGTACTTGTCTGGGCCAATGCACCAGCAGTTCGCATAAGCGGCGGGCGGCCGGGCTAACGGGTTCCAGCGCCGTCATGGTGCTGGTGGATTGCGGTTGGGTAGGCGAATCTTGGTGCATGATCTGGAGCTTCCTGAACAAACCCAGTCACTGTTACCGCCAGTTGGTCAGGGTGATACCGGCCTTGGCAGCTCAAGCCTGTAAGCCTTTTGCCCGGGAAAAGGTATACTGCGCCGCTTTGGTGTTCGCCAACTTTGCAGATTAGTAATTAGCCTTTATGACCCGACTGAGAATATTGCACCATCCGGACCCACGCCTGCGCACCCGTGCAACGCCGGTGACCCACTTCGATGAGCCATTGCAGGTGTTTGCCGCCAACATGCTGGAGACCATGTACGCCGCCCCAGGTATTGGATTGGCGGCTACTCAGGTTAACGTCCACAAGCGGATCATCGTGGTGGACGTCAGCGAGGAAAAAAATCTACCGTATACCTTGATTAATCCGGTGCTGAAAACCTATGGCAATCGGATTAAAGGCGAAGAAGGCTGTCTGTCCGTCCCGGAGGTTTATGACGTGGTGGAGCGGTTCGAGCAAGTTGACGTCACCGCTCAGGATGTATTCGGCAATACCATTGAATTCAGCGCCGATGGCATGTTGGCCATATGCATCCAGCACGAATGCGACCATTTGGAGGGCAAACTCTTCGTGGATTATCTGTCGAGTTTAAAACGCGGCCGCATCGCCAAAAAGCTACGCGCTCGCGCGGATTCCAGAGATCGCTGAAATGACGTCTCTTAAGGTTGCATTCGCCGGCAGTCCGGAATTCGCAGCAACCATTCTGCAACGGCTGCAGCAGTCGGCCCACCCGGCAAGCCTGGTACTGACACAACCCGACCGGCCCAAGGGGCGAGGCCGAAAATTGATGCCTAATCCGGTTAAGGCTTTCGCCTTGGAGCAGGGCTTGGTGACCCTGCAGCCCGAATCATTGCGGGACGAAACGGCTCATGCTGCCTTGATTCAACACCAACCGGATGTCCTAGTCGTGGCGGCTTACGGACTATTACTGCCAGAGTCGGTACTCAATATCCCCAAATACGGTTGCATCAACGTACACGCGTCCTTGTTGCCGCGTTGGCGAGGCGCCGCGCCCATTGAGCGGGCAGTCATGGCTGGCGATCAGGAAACCGGCGTGGCGATTATGCAGATGGAAAAAGGTTTGGACACCGGGCCCGTTTTTGCCTCCCGAACCATTGCCATCAGCGACGCTGCCAACATCAGTGCCTTGGAACACCGTTTAGCCTCCGCTGGCGCGGAGCTGTTACTCCAAGTGCTGGATCAGCTGCCGAGTCAGCCCACACCGCAACCCGATACGGGCATCAGCTATGCCCATAAACTCGTCGCAAAAGATCGAGTGATCCGCTGGGAGGACAGCGCAGACGCCATCGCGCGACAGATTTGGGCGCTGGAACATCGCATGCCAGCAATGGCCAACGTCCAGGATACCCAAGTGCAAATACTCGAAGCCAGCGTGGTTACCCAGCCAGAACAAGGATCTTCGGCGGCGCCAGGGGAGCTGGTGGATAGCGGTAAAAAGCGCTTGATCGTCGCCTGCGGTCAAGGGTTCTTGGAAATTCTTCGATTGCAAGTCAATCGCGGCAAAGGCCTGCCTATGGATGCCAGCGCAGCAAAGAACGGTTATGGGGCGCTGTTTCGGCCTGGTAACGTCATGGCCTCTGGTGGGTCGCTATGACCCAGGGTGCCGCGGCGGCGGATCTAACGCCCCCAGGCAATCTAAGATTGGCTGCTGCTCGAGGGCTCACTCAGGTGGTCAAGCACAACAAAACCCTTGAATGGATTCGCATTAATCGCCCCCAGTGGCTGCAAACGCCGCTGCAACGAGAGCTCTTATACGGCACCACTCGCCACTATCTTTCCTTGAGCCAAAGCGTCAATGAACAGCTCAAACGACCCCTAAAACCCAAGGACTTAGACCTCCACCACCTGCTGATAGTGGGCGCTTACCAACTGAAATACACCGATTTGGCAAGCTATGCTGCCATTAACGAGTGCGTCTCCGCTTGCCAGGCCCTTGGCAAAACCTGGGCCAAAGGTTTGATCAATGGTGTGTTGCGGTCAATCCAGCGCCAGCTGGAAAGCGCGGATCAAACCGAGCAGGGGATTAACTCTGCTCAAGCCGATCATCCCGCCTGGATGGCCGCGGTCTTGACCCGTCAATATGGGGCCCAAGCAACGGACCTTATGCAAGCCAACAATGACCGGGCGCCGATGACCTTGCGCATCAACACCCGGGCCATTGATTGCGAGTCTTACAAAGAACGGCTCAATACCGCTGACATTGCGTTCGACTCGGGACCCTGGCCAGAAACCGTGATCTTGCATCAACCACAAACTGCAGCAGACCTGCCGGGGTGGGACCAAGGACAGTGTGCGGTGCAAGATTTATCCGCCCAACACGCGGCTCGCCTGCTGCTAGAGCCCTTGCGCCAATCCCAGCATTCGGGCCTTGCACAAACGTCCCATCACGATGCGCCACTGCGCATTCTGGATGCCTGCGCGGCCCCGGGCGGTAAGTTCTTCCATCTCCACGAGGTGCTCAATCGTTACCAGTTGCCCCATCACTTATGGGCGTTGGACAACAGCCACAGGCGCTTGGCTGACCTGAGAGCCATTGGCGAAAGACTGGGCCATCGAGTAAACACGACAAAACCAGACATGTCGCCAGAGGATGGCGCTTTATCGTTGCTTTGCGCCGATGGCGCGGGTCAAAACCTCCCATTCGAGGAACCCTTTGACGCAATCTTGCTGGACGCTCCTTGTTCCGGCAGCGGCACCATTCGTCGTAACCCAGACATCCGTTTGCTGCTTGAAGAAGCGCACCTAATGACGCAACAGCAGCTACAGCTACAGTTACTGCATAACTTATGGCAACAGCTGAAACCTGGGGGTAGTCTTCTGTATTCCACATGCTCGGTTTTTGCAGAGGAAAACGATCAGGTGATTCACCGCTTTCTTGGAAACACACCCGACGCCTGCGCCCAGCCCTTAGACCTAGCGTTTGGGCAATCCACCAAGGCTGGCTGGCAGCTGCTACCCACTCAACCCGCCACTGACGGGTTCTACTACTGCTTATTGCGCAAGGACCCAAGCCCGTGAAGATTTTGATTTTAGGTGCTGGACAAGTCGGGGGCACCCTCGCGGAGAGTCTTGCACAGGAAGCCTTCGACATTACGTTGGTGGACACTGACGGCGAACGCCTGCACGAACTGGCCATGCGCTTGGATATTCAAACCGTTGAAGGGTCTGCCTCGCACCCAGACGTGCTGCGAAAAGCCGGTGCCGATGACGCCGACATGCTCATTGCCGTTACTTCCAGCGATGAAATAAATATGGTGGCCTGCCAGGTTTGTTATTCCTTGTTCCGCACGCCGATGAAAATCGCGCGGATTCGAGCTGCGGCATATATGGAAAAAGAAGAGTTTTTCCACAAAAACCACATGCCCATTGATCGACTCATCAACCCGGAAGCCGTG
>JAYOSS010000017.1:0-16470 GCA_038139355.1 Gammaproteobacteria bacterium | reverse complement strand
CACATCACAAATTCACGAGCTCTTGAGCCACCCCGGGGCGTTGGATGTTGCAGATTTTGCGGATGGCAGGGTCCAGCTGGTGGCCATGAAAGCGGTGCATAACGGCCCCTTGGTCGGCCACGCCCTAAGCTTTCTGCGTGAAGACATGCCTAGTGTGGATACCCGTGTCGCCGCCATCTTTCGTCGCGGCCAATCCATTCTGCCCAGAGGCGAGACTGTCATTGAGGCAGAAGACGAAGTCTTTTTTATTGCCGCTAGGGAACACATTAATCGCGTCATGCAGGAACTGCGCAAGGCAGAACAAGCATACAAACGCATTACCATTGCTGGAGGGGGCAACATTGGTGCCCGGCTGGCTTCTGAAATCGAGAATCAGTACGCCGTCAAAGTGATCGAACTGGATCCAGGGCGAGCCAAGACCTTGGCTGATCGACTCCACAACACTGTTGTCATTCAGGGCGCTGCCACAGACCGAGAACTGCTGTTAGAAGAAAACATTGAGCAGTGCGATGCCTTCTGCGCCCTCACCAATGACGATGAGGTCAATGTGATGGCATCGCTCATGGCCAAGCGTCTGGGATGCAGACAGGTCATTACGTTAATCACCAAACCGGCCTATGTGGATTTGGTCCAGGGCGGGGAAATCGACATTGCCATATCGCCCCAACAAGCCACCACCAGCTCGGTGCTCTCGCATGTTCGCAAAGGCGATGTCGCTCGGGTTCACAGTTTGCGGCGCGGCGCCGCGGAGGCCATGGAAGCGATCGCCCACGGAGACAGCAGCAGCTCAAACGTTGTGGGCCGAAAAATCCAAGAGCTGAAGCTACCCGACGGGGTCACCATTGGCGCCATTGTCCGGGGCGAGGATGTGTTGATTGCTCACGACGATGTCATTGTCGAGACCGATGACCATGTGATTCTCTTTATGGTGGATAAGGGTAAGGTCGCCGCTGTGGAGCGGTTGTTTCAAGTCAGCTTGAACTTCGTCTGACCCGGCGGTTATGCACTTTTCAGTCATCTTTCGCGTCACCGGTACCCTGCTGACATTCTTCAGCGCGACCTTCATACCGCCAATGCTGGTTGCCCTGTATTTTCAGGAACAAACCCTGCACACCTTTTCCATCGCCTTGGCGGTAACTCTGGGAGTTGGCTTGGCCTTGTGGCTGCCGCTTCGAGGCGATCGAGAACTACGAGGTGGTGACGGCTTTTTAATCACCGCGTTGTTTTATCTGGGATTGGGCGTGTTTGGCGCCATTCCTTTTTTGCTGGCGCCAAACTTAGACCTGCAATTGGTGGATGCCGTGTTTGAATCCATGTCAGGCCTAACCACCACCGGGGCCACGGTGTTGGTGAATCTGGATGATATGCCCAAATCCCTGCTGTTTTACCGTCAACAGCTTCAATGGTTTGGCGGTATGGGTATCATCGTTTTAGCCGTAGCCATTTTCCCAATGCTGGGCATCGGCGGTATGCAGCTTTATCGCACGGAATCCCCGGGGCCCGTCAAAGACAACAAACTGACACCTCGCATCACTGAAACGGCCAAAGCCCTTTGGTACATCTATGTTTCGTTGACCGTGGCCTGCGCCTTGGCCTATTGGGCCGCTGGTATGTCATTGTTTGACGCCGTCAGTCACAGTTTTGCCACCGTGGCCATCGGTGGTTTTTCTACCCATGACGCCAGTATTGGGTATTTTGATAGCGCTTTAATCGAGTCCGTGGCCAGCATCTTTATGGTGCTGTCGGGTATTAACTTTGGACTTCACTTTCTGGTTTGGCGCCGTAAAAACCCACTGCTTTACTTCGCCGATTATGAAGTGCGTACCTATTTGCTGGTGCTACTGTTTGTCAGCGTTACTGTCATAACGCTGCTGTTCAACGCCCCAATGGACGTGGACTCGCCGCTGCGTAAGGGGATTTTTCAGACCATTTCTTACGCCACAACCACCGGCTTCGTTACCGCTGACGTATCTGGCTGGCCGTCGTCAGCGGCCATGCTGTTGTTACTGGCGGCCTTTGCTGGCGGATGCGCTGGCTCCACCGCCGGGGGGGTTAAGTTGGTGCGCGTATTGATGATCTATCTGCAGGGTATGCGGGAAGTGCGCCGTTTGATTCATCCCAACGGCGTATTCCCCATTAAGCTTGGCAAAACCCCGGTATCTGATCGTCTAATCGAATCGGTTTGGAGCTTTTTCAGCGTTTACGTGCTGCTGTTCTTTTTATCCGTCGTGCTCATCATGCTAATCAGCGAGGTGGACTTTTTGACCGCGTTTTCTTCGGTTGGCGCAACCTTAAATAACTTAGGCCCGGGGCTGGGAGAGGTGGCTTTAAACTACGCGGGGCTGGATGCCGGTGTTAAATGGGTACTGATGTTTAACATGATGCTCGGGCGACTGGAGATTTTCACGCTCTTGGTCTTACTGACCCCAGCTTATTGGCGTCGATAGGCCTCATCTATTTCGTCATTGAATCCGCGAAAGCGTTTATAGGTCCACTGATATTGGGCGGGGTCACGACGAACAATGGCCTCAATGCCCGCGTTCATGGCGCTAGCGTGGACCGCCAGGTCATCACTGTAAAAATCCGGGCCCGGCTCTTTGAAACACAGCCGATAGCCCAGAGTTTTTGAATCTTTTTCCCGCCAAGCCGCCGCCAACAGAACTTTGGGCGATCCTACCCTTGCCAGGCGCTGAGCCAACGTCATGGTCAGGGCTTTGCGGCCAAAAAACGTGGCCTCAACTCGGGCGCTTGGGCTTGCCGGTACCTGGTCCGGCAGCACCACCACCACGTCACCAGACTTAAGTCCGCGCATAAGCCCCCTTAGCCCGGCCCCGTTAGTGGGGTACATTTTTGCGCCCTGACGTTGTCGAGTCGCCAGCAGGTTGCTCTCTAGGGCCGCCACATGGGGCGGCTCATACAAAGCGGAAACCGCATAGTCCTTGCCTAAGAAAATACTCAAAAATTCCCAACTGCCGAAATGCGGCATCAGTACGACTACGCCATGCCCAGCAGCCCAAGCTTGGCCCAACAGCTCCTCGCCTTCCACGCCACGGATTCGACCCAACAATTTATTTATGTGGTGATAGCGGAAATACGCAAATTCGAACACCAACAAAGCCGCACTGGCGACGCTATTCAAGACCATGACTCGTCGCGCATCCGCATCCAGCTGAGGAAAGCAGTGGTCAATATTGGTTCGGGCAACTTTCGCACCCCGGGCACCCACAGCGACAGAAATTCGAGCAATGCCATGTGACAGCGCCATGGCCCAGCTTGCTGGCACCCAGCTCAACAACCGAAAAATCCCGTTAGCCAGCGCTTTCATCGATGGCTCAGCGCCTTCGTCACGGCTTTTTGACAGGCGTCGTAGCGCCAACAATCCGGATGATGATCGTTAACCATGCCCGCGCTTTGCATGAAGGCGTAGCAAATGGTTGGCCCAACAAAGCGAAAACCTGCTTTTTTGAGTGCTTTGGACATTGCTTGAGATTCCGGGGTTTCGGCTGGTACTGGGGACAAGGGTGGTCGTAGATCCGGGGCCGCAAACGACCACAACCACGGGCCAAAATCCGCCATTTCCAGGGCTTTTTCCGCGTTTGTAATCAATGCGCTGAGCTTGCCTCGGTGACGAATCAAACCTGGGTCCTGAAGCCATTGCTCTATCAAGCTTGGGCCCTGATCGACCAAAAACTCCGGGTCAAAGCCGCAAAACACCTGATCCATGTGCCAGCGCTTGTTCAAGACCGTGATCCAAGCCAGACCAGCCTGCTGACCCTCTAGCATCAGCAGCCGGAACAGCGATTGGGGGTCTGTCAGCGGCACCCCCCATTCCGTGTCGTGATAGGCCCGGTAAAGATCACTGCCTTCACACCAGCTGCAGCGAGTTTTAGACGGCGCTGACGGCATGTTGGGCTGGCGTGGGTTTAGACGTCGAGATTAACGACAGACAGCGCATTCTTTTCGATAAAGTCGCGCCTCGGTTCAACGTGATCGCCCATCAGGGTCGTAAACATCTGATCTGCGCCAATGGCATCATCAACAGATACCCGCAGCATACGTCGCACAGACTGATCCATCGTAGTTTCCCACAGCTGCTCGGGGTTCATTTCACCCAAGCCTTTATATCGCTGCAAATCTACCCCTCGACGGGCTTCTTTTTGCAACCAATCGAAAGCCTCAGAAAAATGCTGAACGTCGGTTCGCCGCTCGCCACGCTGCACATAGGCGCCGGCTTCCAAAAGATCTTGTACCTGGTCAATCATGACTGCAATCGCCCGATACTCCGGACCAGTTAAAAAATTCAGGGGTAACGCGATGTTTTCTGCCACCCCTTTCAACAACATCGTGACTTGAGGCACAAACACCTGGGTTTCTTGATCAAAGGCCACGCTCACTGCTGGGTTTGCGTCGGGGTTTTGACGCAGCAACTCCAGTAAGTCCTGGGCCCACTGCTGCATTGCCTGCTCTTCTGCCATCAATTCTGGAGTGAGTTTCGCCACTTTTACCAACGCCTGGGTCAACTCCAGAGGATACTTACGCTTGGAGTCTTCCAAGGTTTGGAGCAAAGATTGATAGGCGACAATCAAGGTTTCTAGGGCTTCGCCCTGTATTGGCGGTGCTTCCGCATTGACGAACAGCTTTGCATCCTGCAGGGACATATCGAGGAAATAGGCCTGCAGCTCGTCGTCGTCTTTAACATAACGCTCCTGACGATTTTTCTTTACTTTGTACAGCGGCGGCTGAGCGATATAGATATGGCCGCGCTCAAAGAGCTCTGGCATCTGACGAAAGAAAAACGTTAGCAGCAAGGTTCGGATATGGGACCCGTCCACGTCGGCATCGGTCATGATTACGATGTTGTGATAACGCAGTTTGTCCGGATCAAACTCGCCTTTGCCGATGCCACAGCCTAATGCGGTGACCAAGGTGCCGATCTCTTGGGAAGATAGCATCTTGTCGAAGCGAGCTTTCTCAACGTTCAAAATTTTACCTTTCAAGGGCAAAATCGCCTGAGTGCGTCTATCCCGTCCCTGTTTGGCCGAGCCTCCCGCCGAATCCCCTTCCACCAAGAACAGTTCGGATAGCGCGGGATCTTTTTCCTGGCAATCTGCCAATTTGCCCGGCAGCCCAGCAATATCCAAGGCGCCTTTGCGCCGGGTCATGTCCCGAGCTTTGCGCGCTGCTTCCCGAGCTCTCGCGGCATCAATCATTTTGCCTACCACGGCTTTGGCGTCTTGGGGGTGTTCAGCCAAATAATCCGTGAAGTATTTGCTAAGCTCTTGTTCTACCGCGGTTTTTACCTCACTCGACACCAATTTATCCTTGGTTTGGGAAGAAAATTTGGGGTCCGGCACCTTCACCGACACCACCGCCGTAATACCTTCTCGGGCATCGTCGCCGGTTGTGCTGACTTGAGCTTTTTTCAGCAGATTTTCATTCTCAATGTAGGTGTTCAGTGTTCGAGTCAGCGCGCCTCTAAAACCCGCCAAGTGGGTACCGCCGTCGCCTTGCGGAATGTTATTGGTGTAGCAGAACACTTGCTCTTGGAAGGTGTCGTTCCATTGCATCGCCACTTCAACGCCAATGCCATCTTCGCGCTGGGTGTTGAAATGAAAGACTTCGTTTAGTTGTTGTTTGTTCTGGTTCAAGAACTCGACGAAGGCTTTTAAGCCGCCTTCGTAATAAAATGTATCTTCTTTGCCGGTACGTTCTTCTTTCAGCACGATGGACACGCCGGAATTCAAAAACGCCAACTCTCTGAGGCGCTTGGCCAGTATCTCGTATTGGAATTTGATGTTATGGAAGGTTTCGGGCGATGGCCGAAAATAACATTCGGTGCCGCGCTCCTGGGTTTCACCGGTTTCTGCTAAGGGCGCCACCGGCACACCGTGAGCGTAGGTTTGTTGGTAAACCTTGTTGTCCCTACGTACCGTCAACCGTAGCTCATCAGACAACGCGTTAACCACCGACACCCCGACCCCGTGCAGACCCCCAGATACCTTGTAGCTGTTATCGTCAAACTTACCGCCGGCGTGGAGTGTAGTCATGATCACTTCGGCAGCGCTGACCTTCTCTTCTGGGTGCATATCCACCGGAATTCCGCGACCGTTATCTCTCACGGTAATGGCCTCTTCCGGGTGCATGGTCACATAAACGGTATCGCAATGGCCTGCGAGGGCCTCGTCAATGGAGTTATCAACCAGCTCCTGCACCATATGGTGGAGCCCGGTTCCGTCTTCGGTATCCCCAATGTACATGCCGGGCCGTTTACGTACAGCGTCCAGGCCTTTAAGCACCTTAATGCTGCCGGAATCGTAGCTATTTTCCTCTGACATATCGTGTCCTCAAGTGGGCCGTAGATCGCTCTCCAATTTACCACAAACCTTGGCTTATTGCTTCGTGAAGCAGCCTTGTTCCACGTGAAACACCTCGAGATCTTCTGCCCCAACGCTGCCCGCGAGATGGGCTGGCGCTTCGGTGGTGGTCGCAATGACTTGGCACCCCATTCCTCGCAGTTGAGCAAAAAAACCGGCCCGGTGCTCTTGATCTAACTCAGCGCCCAGGTCGTCCAGCAGTAGTAACGGTCGGCGTCCGGTTTTTTGTATCAAAACCGTGGCATAGCTCAGCACCAAGGCGCTGGCGAGCAACTTAGCTTGGCCCCTGGAAACCACGTTTTTTGCCGCTACTCCGTCAACGCGAATCTCCATATCCGCCCGGTGGGGCCCGATTTGAGTGGTGCCAAAGCGCCGATCTTTCTCGAATACCTCCTCAAGGCTGGCCAAGGCTTGGTCTTCACTGACGCCGAAATGCCCACCGGAATAAGCAAGGTCACAAACCAGCGTACTGTCTAACGCACCCAAGGTTTCTTTTAAAGCGCCATTCAACTGCGCCACAAACGCCTCGCGCCATCGGGCAATGCTCACACCTGCGTGGACTAAGGCCGCCGCCCATGGGTCGGATTGAAAGGGTTGTTCGGGGGAGCTTTTTAACCAGGCCGCGCGCTGACTCAATGCACGTCGGTAACGCCTGGCTGCGGGCAAATAGCGTTGTTCCACGTGAAACAAACCCCAATCCATGAACTCTCGCCGAATTCCAGGGCCGTCAAGAACCAGGTCAGACACACCGGGCAGCAGGGTTTGCAAGGGCAGCAGCTCCGCGAATTTGGATTGTAAGCTGACGCTTTCGCCGTCAATTCGAGCGTAATTTAGGCCCGCTACACTTTTTTGCCGAGCTAACACTTGGGCATGACCGCCCTGGATCACGTGCCCTCGAACAACCAGGTCTTCGGTTCCTCGCTGTACCAACAGATTGGTTTGGGACGAACGGAAGGATCGCCCCCTGCTGAGCAAGAAAATGGCTTCGAGTAAGGCGGTTTTGCCCGCACCGTTCTCGCCAACCAGCAAATTAATGCCGGGGGATAAGGTCAGGTCCGCTGAGACAATATTCCGAAAACGAGCAACGTGCAGGTTTGTTAGGTGCAAGAAAGGACTCGATTAGAGCCTCATGGGCATCACAACGTACACCGCACCATCATCATCCGTTGATTCCAGCAGCGCAGAACTGTTGGCATCGCTAACACTGATCTGCACACCGTCACTGTGAATGACCGACAGCACGTCTAGCAGATAGCTGACATTAAAACCGATCTCAAGCTGGTCTCCGCTAAATTGCACAGGTACGGTTTCTTCCGCCTCTTCTTGTTCGGGATTATTCGCCTGTATGGTCAAGGATTCTGGCGTTATGGTCAGGCGAACCCCTCGGTACTTTTCATTAGACAGAATAGATGCCCGTTGGAACCCCTGTTTAAGGGTATCTCGATCACCGGATAACACCCGCGAAGCGTCTTTAGGCACCACTTTTTCGTAATCTGGGAACTGCCCATCCACCAGCTTTGTGGTCAGCGTTACGTTGCCTTTGGCCACTTTCAGGTGATTCGAGCCCAACTGTAGAGACAGACTTTCGTCCTCTTCATCCAGCAGCCGGCCCATTTCCACCACGGCTTTACGGGGCACGATGGCCTGCTTGGCCCCTGCGCCTGCATTCGCCACCTCACAAGCCTTGCTCGCCATGGCGAGTCGATGGCCGTCGGTGGCCACTGCACGAACAGTACTGCCATCGACTTCCAGCAGCATGCCATTTAAAAACACCCGAACGTCCTGCTGGGCCATGGCAAAGCTCACTTGATCGATCAGCTTCCTTAGTTGATTTTGAGCCAAGGATATGACGACATCGGATTCACCGCTTTCGACCTTCGGAAAGTCAGCGGCTGGCAGCGTAGCCAAGGTAAACCGACTACGACCACTCTTGATGACCGCCCGCTCTCCTTCCACGGTGACAGAAACTTCCGCTCCGTCAGGCAGCGCCCGGCAAATATCCGCTAACTTGCGCGCGGGAATGGTTACTGCACCAGTCTGCTCTACCGAGGCACCGCACTGGGCCACCATTTCCACTTCCAAATCTGTGCCTGTCAGCGACAAGCCTTCGCTATCCGCCTGAATCAACAAGTTAGCTAAAACGGGCAACGTTTGTCGGCGCTCGACGACTCCCGTTACCAACTGAAGCGGCTTTAACAGGACGTCTCTAGGGATTGTAAATTTCATCGTCTTTGCACTCTTTCATACCGTTTATGGCAACCCGTTTATAGCGACCCAGCAACGCCGAAAGTTCAATAAGCCAATTGGATGGTCACCGTGGTTGCTATTGTTTTGACCCAGCGTTTAACCGCTCAGCAGCCGAGAAAGGTTTCGGTAGTCTTCTGCGATATCCGCGCTTGTTGCACGTAATTCTGCGACTTTTCGACACGCGTGCAATACCGTCGTATGGTCTCTACCGCCAAAAGCATCACCAATCTCTGGTAAAGAGTGATTGGTCAATTCTTTGGCCATGGCCATGGCGAGTTGTCGTGGTCGCGCGATGGTGCGGCTGCGTCGTTTCGATAACAGGTCACCGACCTTGATATTGAAATACTCTGCTGTAGTTTTTTGAATGTTATCGATAGAGATTTGTCGGTCTTGGATCGCGAACAGATCTCGCAGCGCTCGTTTGACCTGTTCAATGGAAATACGGCTGCCGGTAAATCGCGCGTTAGCGATGACCCTTCTCAGCGCACCTTCTAACTCTCTGACGTTAGATCGAATACGCTCAGCAATGAAAAATGCGACTTCCTGATCAAGCGGCACATTTTCTGCCTCGGCCTTTTTCATCAGAATCGCTACTCGAGTTTCCAGCTCCGGGGCTTCAACCTCTACCGTCAGCCCCCACACAAAACGCGACTTCAGCCGATCTTCTAAACCATCGATCTCTCTAGGGTATTTATCGCTGGTCAAAATCATTTGCTGACCACGCTCCAACATGGAATTAAACAGATGAAAAAATTCCTCTTGAGAACGCAGCTTTTTCGCGAAGAACTGAATGTCATCAATGAGTAACGCATCTATTGACCGATAAAACTGCATAAAGTCCTGCATGGTGCCGGTTTGCAGCGCCTTGACCATGTCTTGCACAAACCGCTGGGAGTGGAGGTACATCACCTTAGCTTCGGGTTTTCTTCTTAATATTTCGTTCCCAACGGCTTGCATTAGGTGCGTTTTACCTAAGCCAACACCACCGTACATCAACAATGGGTTGTAGCTTTGCCCAGCATTGTCCGCAACTTGGGACGCCGCCGCCTTAGCTAATTCGTTAGATTTGCCTTCAACGAAGGCTTCAAAGGTGAAGTCTCTGTTCAGGTTATGAGCAGTTTTAACCAGCTGCTCACCGTGTCTCATGCCAGTAGAGGAGTCTCTTGTCACCCCTGGCTTGGCTTCCGCTCGCAAGGGCTGAGCCTCTCTCATGCCACCGACGGACAACAACACGTCCTGGTGTTCGCTCATGGACGCAAAGTACTCGCTTATGCGAGACAAATAGGTTGACCGAACTTTGTCTTCCACATAGATGTTCGGCGCAAGCAGCGTTACCTTTCCTTTGCTGAAATCGGCTTGTAGAGGGCGCAAGTAGGTTTCAAATTGATCGCCGCTGATTTCGCTTTGAAGCTGTCCTAGACATTCTTGCCAGATTGCTTCTTTCACTCGTCACTGCCCCCTTGGTTCTCATTCTTTTGTTTTGCGCTGTTTTTAACGGCTTCTTTCACTGCAGCTTTCTTTCACTGCAGCTTTCTTTTCAGCGGTCTTGTCACCGACTTGTCAGCGGGTTTTGCGGCCATTCTCTGAGTAGCCGGTGTTTTTCCCAGTCCTATCTCAGTTTTTGCTCAGTCTTTGCTCAGTTCTATGTCAATTCTATCTCAGTCCTTGCACAGTATTTTTACTGGTAATCCCAGCGCTCGTTGTTAGGTTTTTCCCAAAAACACGCTACTGCTTACCGGTACGATTACCTTTACGACCATGAACTGCGCAGACTCTTGCTCCCTCGTGGCTACTCGCTCTTAGACCAAGGACGATTCTATGCTCATGTTTCACATCGACGCCATGGCATCGGGCCTAAAAATTTTTTTTATTTCACGAAGCACGGAGAATCAGGGAGTTAGCAAACTTTGCTCCGTTGATCGTCCAGTCTCCAGGTGCCCGATTCTGTGAGCAAAAAACTTAAGAACCTGTGGATAACTTTTCTGGCCAGACTTACCCCAAACTCGACAGCCAGTGATCTAAGGTTTGTTAACAGTGTAAGCGACAGAGCAAACCCTGCCTTAAAGCGCCAGAACTCAGTTACCCACATAAAACGACAGTCCCAACAACTAACAACAATCCTATATATCTATCTATCTATTTAATTGACACCCAAAGGAACTGTTCATAAAATCGCCGCCCCCCGGAAATGGCATCGGCCTAAAGCCGTTAACAAAGGACCGTTTCGGGGGAAATATCAATCTTCCAAATCGAACTAAACGATACAGACGAGTCTCTCCATGAAAAGAACGTTTCAGCCCAGCAATCTTAAACGCAAACGTACGCATGGATTTAGGGCACGCATGGCGACAAAGGCCGGTCGAAAAGTGCTGAATGCCCGACGCGCGAAAGGGCGTAAACGCCTAACGGTTTAATTCGCCATTTCGGTTGAATCATTTCCCCGCAGCGTTCGACTGCTGCACCCTCGGCAATTTACACGTGTGTTCCAGCAAGGCCGATTCTTGCAACGCCAAGGTGCTATTCGCATCCGAGTGTTAGACGATCACCAATCCCATGCGCGATTGGGAGTCATCGTGCCAAAGAAAGGGAATCCTTTGGCGGTTCGGCGGAACAGAATAAAGCGTATGATCCGAGATCGTTTTCGATTAGCGCAGACACAGCTGCAATCGCTGGATATCATTGTGCATGTGACTGCACCGGTCACCGATGCAGAGTTACATCGCTCATTGCAGCGGTGTTTTGATCGGTTAACCATTGCCGACACTCAAGAAAAGACATGAATGCACCATCCGTTGACGCCCACCAGATGATCACGCAACTGCACCTAAAGGGACGAACAGGAATGTTGTGGTTGCTCAAGGGCTTGGTGCGCGTCTATCAAGTAGTCGTCAGTCCGTTTGTCCAACCCCGCTGTCGTTATCAACCAACCTGTTCACATTATGCAATGCAAGCATTAGAGCAGCATGGTGCACTCAAGGGGTTTGTGCTTAGCGCCAAACGATTGGGCCGTTGTCATCCTTGGAGCCCTGGCGGGGTGGACTTGGTGCCAGCGGCTAACGAAAAAGAAACCAGCGTTTAACTAAACATTGCCGAACATCGGCGTTAAGGGATTGAGGTTTATGTTACCCCCAGAAATTCAACGAATTGTGCTGCTGATAGGTATGGCGGCCACTGCGTATCTGTTGATCCTGGCATGGAACGACGACATGGAGGCAGCGAAAACGCCGACGGTATACACGGAAGCCCCGTTGATACCAAACAGCGCTGCTGATCCAGATTTCGTCGAGCAAAACATTACCGCAGAAATGGCTGGCGCCAGTGACATGGACATTCCTGAGTCCGTTGCGCCGATTGCGCAAAACGCGGATAGCGTCAATGCCTTACCCGGCGCAAAACGCTTGGTCACCGTGGAAACCAAGGCCCTCAAAGTTTGGATTGATCTACTGGGCGGCGATATCGTGCGTGTGCAGCTGCCAACTTATCCTGTGGCCTTGGATCAAGCAGATACGCCCTACCTGCTGTTAGATCAAAGCTCCACTCATACCTACGTGGCGCAAAGTGCGTTGATAGGCCAAGACGGCATCGATAAAACCGGCGACCGTCCCTTGTATGCCAGCAATGTCGATAACCTAGTCATAACGGATTCCGGGGAACTCGCCTTACAAACCTCTCAAGACGGTGTACGAGTCACCAAAACCTTCGGTTTTGCCGCCGAAAGTCACTTGATCGACGTGAACTATCGAGTAGAAAACCTCAGCTCGGCATCCAAAACCATGCGTATGCTTTCTCAGATCAAGCGGGATCGTTTGCCGCCCCCAACAGATGAAACGGTGCCGCTAGCGCCCTCCCCGTATCTGGGTGCAGCGTTGACCACCGCCGACAACAATTATCAAAAGGTGGATTTTGATGACGTTGATGAAGGGGCGTTCCAAGGCACCACCGTGGGTGGGTGGATCGCGTTTTTACAACACTATTTTATTTCCGCTTGGATAGCGCCCAGCGATCAGGCGACGTCTTACCACGCTCGCAAAACCGGCGATGGCTACTACCTGTTTGGCTTCACCGGTCAAAACAAACGTGTAGAACCTGGGTCTGTTGAGAACTGGTCCGCGCAGTTCTATGCCGGTCCGAAGGATCAAGTGGTGTTAGAAGAAATATCCCCTCATCTGAATCTAACCGTGGACTACGGGTTTTTATGGTGGATCGCGATACCGTTGTTTAAGGCTCTGACGTTCTTTCACGACATGGTAGGCAACTGGGGTCTGGCTATTATTTTGCTCACGGTGTTGGTCAAAGGCCTTTTGGCGGGTTTTTCTGCCAAAGGCTACCGATCAATGGCCAACATGCGCAGAGTGGCGCCGGCCATGAAGCGCCTGCAAGAACGCTATGCCAACGACCGCGAAAAGTTATCCAAAGAAATGATGGCCCTTTACCAAAAAGAAGGAGCAAACCCCCTGGGTAGCTGTCTACCCATGTTGCTGCCCATGCCAGTGTTCCTGGCCTTGTATTGGGTTTTGCTAGAGTCAGTAGAGCTTCGCCAAGCACCGTTCATCTTTTGGATTGAAGACCTAGCTGCCATGGATCCGTACTTCATATTGCCCTTGCTGATGGGGGCAAGTACCTACCTGATGCAAGCGCTGAACCCGCAAGTTGGAGATCCAATGCAGGTCCGCATGATGAAACTCATGCCCATCATGTTTACGGTTTTATTCCTATTTTTCCCGGCCGGGTTGGTCCTGTACTGGCTGGTCAACAACTTGTTATCGCTGGCTCAACAGACCTACGTATACCGTCAGGTGGAACGCGAGCAGGCGGCAAAAGCTCGATAAAGCATGCTGTGGGCAAAGACTGCGTCGTCGCCAGCTCTTGGCACTTAAGCGTTAATGGCTGGCCTAGATAACGATCTGATTTGCGCTGTGGCGACACCGCCTGGCGAGGGTGGCGTGGGCATCATCCGTCTGTCTGGTCAAGGCGCCAAAGCAGCGGCCCAGCAGATTCTGGATAAGGATTTGTTGCCCAGGCAAGCCCACTACGGAATCTTCAAAGTCGCGGGAGAACCACTGGACGATGGAATCGCCCTGTGGTTTCCCGGGCCTCACTCCTTTACCGGTGAAGATGTGGTGGAATTGCAAAGCCACGGCAGTCCGGTAGTGCAGCAAGCGATGTTGAATGCTCTGTGTCAGGGTGGTGCGCGGTTAGCGCGCCCCGGCGAGTTCAGCGAACGGGCGTTTCTCAATGGCAAACTGGACTTGGTTCAGGCAGAGGCCATCGCTGATCTGATAGCCGCTAAATCCCAGGCTGCTGCTAAGGCTGCGCTTTCTTCCTTTCAGGGAGCATTCTCCACTCATGTGCGGAGTTTGGCTGACCGTTTGCTGCAAATGCGCATTGAAGTGGAAGCGGCCATCGACTTTCCCGAAGAAGATATCGAAATTTTGCAGCACGCGAACGTCGACCAAACGTTAGCAGAACTGATCACCGCTCTGGATCAGCTTATTGCTAAGGCGGAACAGGGTCGGCGACTCAGCCAAGGTATTACCGTCGCTTTAGTGGGGGCACCCAACGTGGGTAAGTCCAGCATTCTGAATGCCCTAGCTGGGGAAGAGGCGGCCATCGTCACAGCCATCCCCGGAACAACCCGGGACTTATTAAAAGTGGATGTGGTGATCAATGGCCAACCCATCCGTCTGGTGGATACCGCAGGCCTGCGGGAAAGCGATGACCCGGTGGAACAAATAGGTATTGAACGCGCCCGTGAACAAATAACCCAAGCCGATACCGTTGCCTTGGTGGTGTCCGCCGAGGCGTTTTTGCATGCCGACGGTGAACCGGATCTTCAGCAACAGTTGGCAGACGCCACCCTTGCCACTGGGCTGAAGCTGGACGAGGGCTCCGATCAGCAACAGCTATTGGTGATCAACAAAGTCGATTTAGGCATGCCAGAGTTACAGTCCGATTGGCAGCAGCGAGCCTGTTTTGTGTCCGTCACCACAGGACAAGGACTCGAACAACTAACAGCGGCGCTGACGCGCAATCAAGATACCGCCATCGAGTCCGCTCAGTTCACTGCGCGACAACGGCATGTACAGGCGCTGCAGCGCAGCAGAGCATTGCTCGTCCAAGCAGAAGCGGGTTTTCATCAAGGTTTAGGCCCGGAATTGATTGCGGAAGACTGTCAGTTGGCGCATGAAACCCTAGGTGAGATTGTTGGGCATCTAACCCCAGACGACCTATTGGGCGAGATCTTTTCGACCTTTTGTATTGGCAAATAAGCCTCCAGCACAGTCTGAAACGGCCACCCAAGCAGCGAATACCCTCGGGTTTCATTCCGCAGCTATGTCTCTATACTAGCGCGCCCGCGTAAATGTCAGATCCTTGCTATGAACTTTCCTGACACCTTTGACGTTATTGTGATTGGCGGTGGCCATGCAGGCACCGAAGCCGCCGCTGCCGCTGCCCGAATGGGCGCCCAGACCCTGTTACTGACCCAGAACATCGAGACTATTGGCCAAATGTCTTGTAACCCAGCCATTGGCGGTATCGGTAAAAGCCATCTGGTGGCAGAAATAGACGCACTGGATGGCGTTATGGGCCGAGCCACGGATCGAGCAGGCATTCACTTTCGCGTATTGAACGCCAGTAAGGGTCCTGCGGTTAGAGCGACCCGAGCTCAAGCGGACCGGGCGCTGTACAAAAATGCCGTTCGGGAGATTCTTGAACACCAAGAAGGCCTGCGGATTTTTCAACAATCCGTAACCGACCTGGTGGTTGAACAAGGACGAGTGGTGGGTTGTCAGACCCAAATGGGCTTGGTGTTTCGGGCGGCATCGGTGGTGTTAACCACGGGCACGTTTTTGGGCGGCAAAATTCACATCGGCCACGAGCAGCAGCCCGGTGGCCGCGCCGGAGATGCACCAGCAAATGCACTGGCTGAGCGATTAAGAACACTACCCTTTCGCGTGGGACGACTGAAAACCGGAACGCCGCCGAGAATCGATGGCCGCACCGTGGATTATTCGCAGCTGGATTTTCAGGCCGGGGATGACCCGCGACCGGTAATGTCCCAACTGGGGCGTCGAGAAGATCATCCTGCTCAGGTGCATTGCCATATCACCCATACCAACGAGACAACGCATCAGATTATTCGAGACAACCTGTCATTAAGCGCCATGTACAGCGGCAACATTGAAGGCGTGGGGCCGCGATATTGCCCGAGTATAGAAGACAAGGTGGTGCGTTTTGCGGACAAAGCTAGCCATCAAATTTTTATCGAGCCAGAAGGGCTAAATACGACCGAGCTATACCCCAACGGCATTTCCACCAGTTTGCCCTTTGCGGTGCAATTGGCCTTTGTGCGTTCCATGGTGGGGTTTGAAAACGCGCATATTTCCCGCCCCGGTTATGCCATTGAGTACGATTACTTTGACCCCCGGGATTTAAAACACACGCTAGAAACTAAGGCACTAGGGGGCTTGTTCTTCGCCGGGCAAATAAACGGCACTACGGGATATGAAGAGGCAGGTGCCCAAGGTCTGTTGGCCGGCATTAACGCAGCTTGTCTGGCGTCGGGCAAAACCCCATGGGAGCCCAGGCGGGATGAAGCCTATATCGGCGTAATGGTGGATGACCTGATCCACCTAGGTACGACAGAGCCCTATCGCATGTTTACCAGCCGGGCGGAGTTTCGTTTACGACTGCGCCAAGACAATGCGGACCAACGATTGCTGCCGGTAGGACAAGCCATGGGCTTGCTGAGCGAGACCCGACAAGCGGCGTTTGCTGAAAAAATGCAGGCGCTAGAGGCCAGCAAAGTCCAGTTCGCGAAAACACAGGTATTCCCGGATAGCGATGT